>CABVBB010000502.1 GCA_902496505.1 uncultured Peptococcaceae bacterium | reverse complement strand
TTTTATTCGAGCTCCTTATTGATAATCTAGGATTTGCAAACGAACATGGGTCGATCACTGCACCGGTATGCACAGCTTGATCGACCGCTTTGTCAGATCAAGCCAGCACGTTTAAAAATATAATCGACATTCTTGGTATGGTAGCTATAGTCAAAGATGCTGTCGATCTCTTCTGGTGTCAAATGCTCGGTGATGCGTGCATCATTTTTGACCAGATCGATGAAAGGCGTCTTGGTATCCCAAGCCTTCAAGGCGTTTTCCTGAACGATAGGATAAGCGGTATCCCGCATGACACCCTTATTGACCATGCTGAGCATCAAGCGCTGAGAAAAGACTAAGCCCAGGGTCTTATTGACATTTTCCATCATCTGTTCTTTGTTGACATGCATGGTATTGACGATCCAGATGAATTTTTTCAGCATGTAATAAAGCAGCGAGGTGCTGTCTGGCAGGATCATCCGTTCTACGGAAGAATGAGCGATATCTCTTTCATGCCACAAAACAGCGTCCTCTAAAGCGGGGACGATATTGCCGCGCAAAACGCGGGCCAAGCCGCAGACTCTTTCGCAGGTGATGGGGTTGCGCTTATGCGGCATAGCAGAAGACCCTTTCTGACCTTTGGCGAAATCCTCCATGACCTCGAAGACTTCCGTCTTTTGCAGATGTCTGATCTCTGTCGCAAACTTGTCCAAAGACGTAGCGATCAGAGCCAAAGTGGTCAAAAACTCTGCGTGACGGTCTCTCTGAATGACCTGAGTGGACACCAGGGCCGGTTTCAGTCCCAAATGCTCACAGACATACTCTTCTACGCGGGGATCGATATTGGCAAACGTCCCGACTGCACCGGAGATCTGTCCTACACTGACGACCTCAATAGCCCGTTTCAAGCGCTCGATATTGCGCTCATTTTCTGTATACCACATCGCCATCTTAAGGCCGAAGGTGGTCGGTTCTGCATGAACACCATGCGTACGGCCGATGCAAAGGGTGTCCTTGTGTTCGAGCGCTCTGGCTTTGATGGCATCGGACAGCTCATAAAGCAAGCCCAAGATAGCTTCACCAGCCTGCTTCATCTGGACAGATAATGTCGTATCCAAAACGTCAGAAGAAGTCATGCCCATGTGGATATATTTAGAATCCTCACCAACATATTCCCCAACGCAGGTCAGAAAAGCGATCACATCATGATGCGTGGTCCTTTCGATCTCAGCAATACGGTCAATATTGAAATTGGCTTTCGCCCGAATCGTTTTGGCAGCTTCCGCAGGAATGACGCCGATCTCCGCCATACCTTCGCAGGCCAAAATCTCAACTTCCATCATTGTCTTAAACTTGTTCTCTTCAGACCAAATATGAGCTATCTCTGGTAAATTGTAACGCTCGATCATCAGGGGCTCCTCCTTAATTTCTACTCAATAACAGCGTTCTGAACACGCTGAGATTTGACTTCGACTTCCTCAGCCATCTTGACTTTGTAATCCTTCAGTTTCTGGCGGATCTCGGGATATTTGACAGCCAAGATCTCAGCCGCCAAAATACCGGCATTTTTAGCGCCATTGATGGCAACTGTAGCAACCGGGATACCTGAAGGCATCTGCACGATAGCATACAATGCGTCCAAGCCCTGCAAGGCTGTCGCATTGATCGGTACACCGATGACCGGCAGCGTAGTCATCGCAGCCAAGACACCTGGCAGATGAGCGGCAGCGCCTGCGCCTGCGATCAAAACTTCCAAGCCTCTTTCTTCTGCTGTCTCCGCATAGGATAAGGCTTTGTGCGGTGTACGATGAGCAGAAGCTACGACCAATTCAGATTCGATGTCAAAGCTCCGCAGGATCTTGACAGCATCTTGCATGATTTTCAAATCAGAGTCACTACCCATGACAATACCAACTAAAGGTTTTGACATAAAAAGACCTCCTTATAATCTGCTTTCATTATAAAAGCTCAGATGCATAGAACCATCTTTTTCTAACAGTCTACTTATCTGAGCTCACAATAACAACCTATATCTCCTGCCAGTCCGTATCTGTTTCAACACACTCGTCTTGACCAGTGGACCATTAACAGAGGACGTATAAAGTTTAGCATAATCAGCCGCAAAGGTCAACGAAATCCGAACTTTTCCAACACACAGTTCGGAAAAAAATCTATTACGCCTTTCTAAACACGAATATTTGCAGGATGTACAGCTATTATTTTACGCAAATGTGATCTGTCCATCTGCGATCGACTGGATGACTGCCAGAGATTCCAAATGATAGCCCCGTTCGAGCAGCCGCTGACGACCATCCTGGAAGCCTTTTTCGATCACGATGCCTAAGCCCGCCACTTTTGCTCCAGACTGCTCCACGATATCGGCCAGGCCCAGTGCAGCATTGCCATTGGCCAAGAAATCATCGATGATCAGCACCGAATCTCCTGGTGCTAAATACGCTCGATCCACCCTGATCTGAAAAGTTTTGTTTTTGGT
>CABVBB010000501.1 GCA_902496505.1 uncultured Peptococcaceae bacterium | reverse complement strand
TGAAGACGGGCTGAGCGAACACGATCTGCACGCAGGGATATCCTCGTTCGCATCGTGTCTGCATGCGGCTATTTGGAATTACGGTGAATATGTAGGCTCGATGAGTTTTGAGGTGCATCAGGAAAATTATCATTGGAGCCAAGAGGAGCGCGGACTGCTCAAAGAATTGGTCAAGATCGTGCCGTCTTTTATCATGAAATCCAAGGCGGATGCGGTGAGCCAAGCTAAGACAGATTTCCTCTCGCGCATGTCTCATGAGATCCGCACACCGATGAATGCCATCAGCGGCATGACGACCATTGCCAAGAGTGTGTTGAACGATCAGCACAAGACGATGGAGTGTCTGGAAAAGATCGAATCAGCGAATACCTATCTCTTGGGGCTGATCAACGATATCTTGGATATGTCACGCATCGAAAGCGGCAAGATGGAATTGAATTACGAATCCGTGGATATCGAGCAACTGTTGGGCAGTTTGGATTCGCTGCTTTTGCCGCAGGCTATCGAGAAAAATTTGCAGCTGCGCTTTGAAAATGGTTACCAGAGCAAACGGCCGCTGTGGGCCGATGGGCTGCGGCTGAACCAAGTCATGATCAATATCATCGGCAATGCCCTTAAATTTACAGAAGAGGGTCAAGTGACCGTGCGCGTCGAGGAACTGGAAAGTGAACCGCGGGCTGTGCTGCGCTTCTCTGTACGGGATACGGGCGTAGGTATCGAGCCTGCCGCTATAAAACGGATCTTCAATGCCTTTGAACAGGCGGATAAAAGCACGGCTTCCCGCCATGGCGGAACGGGTCTGGGGCTTTCGATATCCAGCCGTCTGGTCCAGATGATGGGCGGCACGCTGGATGTTCGCAGCGAGGTCAAAAAAGGCTCGGAATTTTTCTTCGTCCTCTCCTTTGACTATGCACCTGAGACAGAAGCTGCCCCAGTCGTTGAGGAAACGATCTCCATTCTGCCGGATTTCCATGGACAGCGGCTGCTTTTGGCGGAAGATAATGAGCTCAATCGTGAGATCGCGCAGACCATCTTGGAGATGAACGGTTTTATCGTAGACTGTGCTGTGGACGGCCGCCAGGCGCTGGAACGGTTCTGTGCCAGTGCACCAGGGGAATTTGACGCCATCTTGATGGATATCCGCATGCCGGTCATGGATGGGTTGGAAGCCGCCAGACGCATACGGACTTCCGGCCATCCTGATGCGCGGAATATTCCCATCATCGCGCTCACGGCCAATGCTTTTGACGAAGACAGCAAAAAATCCATCGCCAGCGGCATGGATGGCCATTTGGCCAAGCCGATCCAGGTGGAGCAGATGCTGGAGACGCTGGCCAGCTGTATGGAAAAACGCTGTGCTGTGCGGTATGAGACATAAGTTTTTGCGCAAAACGAAGCGGTCATCCTCAAGCTCAGTGCACTCAGTACTGGACTTGAGGATGATTTGTATTGTCAAAAACTATTGCGGCGTATGGTGGTAATGTTGAAACTGAACATGCTGCTCATATTGTCGAAATGTCGCTGAACTGTTATACTGATAAGAAAAGGAGGGAGAATATGCGTATTGAGCAGTTGAAATATTTTTTGGAAGTAGCGCAGTCTGGCTCGATCAATGCGGTGGCGCAGCATCTGTTCATATCTCAGCAAGGCATCAGTGATGCACTGAAGCGAATGGAAAAGGAGCTGGGCGTGGTCCTGTTCAATAGAAGCAAGGTGGGGATCACCTTGACACCTGCTGGTGAGGGCTTGTATGAGTATGCCCACCAAGTCGTGCAGGCTTACGGGCAGCTGGAGAATTACATTTTGCAGTTGCAGGATGAGGAATCAATGAATACAGCATCTATTCTCAGTATTTCGGTGAATCCGCTGTCCACAACGATCCTTTTGCCTGACCTCCTGGAGCGCGTAGAAGAGCAGCGGCCGCAGCTGAGATTCTCTTGTCAGGATACCAAAAAGGTCGAGGAAATGATCCAGCAGATTCAAGAGCATGCAGTGGATATCTGTATTTTTATGCTCATGCAGTTCGATGAAAATAAAGTTTTGCAGGAGCTGCCGCAAGATGTTGCGGTATATAAACTATTTGAAGATGAATTGGTCGCCTGTGTCTTGGCTGATTCAGAATTAGGACGGAAAAAAAGTATTTCGATGACAGAGTTTAAGAATATGCGCAAGATATTATGCGATGGGGCCTATGTTTCTGTCCAAGACGATGCGGACTTTATTTCTAATAATATTGATTTTCAGTTGAAATTGATCTTGAAAAAGCAGGCAGCAGCAGTAACGACCAGCTATTTTTTCCAAAGAACGTTTCCCAATGATCTTGTGGCTGCGCTTCCGATCAAGCCAGCGTATAAGGCGAATTATTATGTGATGCTGCCTAAGTCCGAGTGGTCGGAAGAGCTTTGTTTTTTGCTGCAGGTCTTAGCGGATTATCTTGCTGAGCTGACAGGGCAGAAGGCAGAGTATCTGTCGATG
>CABVBB010000500.1 GCA_902496505.1 uncultured Peptococcaceae bacterium | reverse complement strand
TGTCCTCTTCATGGCTATTATCCCCTTAACTGACCAAATCAGCCTATAGATCCGACCGTTTCGGTCACATTTTTGATCTCTTAAGACAATAATAGCAACTTTTTCTAATTTACACAAGATGTTTTCACTTTTTTCACGTTTTTGGCCGCAGCCGCCTGCAAACAGCACACCAAAAAAGGCGGCTGCCCCAGTGTGGGGAAACCGCCCTTTTTTCAACTGCCTGCCGAAGGTCATCACTCTTACTCAGCCAGCGTGCCGAATATCCGATCGCCGGCATCGCCTAGGCCAGGTACGATGTAGCCCTTATCATTCAAATGATCATCCAACTGTGCCACATAGATCTCCACATCGGGATGAGCCGCCTGCACAGCTTCGATGCCTCCTTTGGCGCCGATGATGGCGGCCAGCTTGATCTGGCGCACGCCCTTTTGCTTGAGGAGGGTGATGGCCGCTGACGCTGATCCACCGGTAGCCAGCATGGGATCGACCACGATGACTGCCATCTCCTCCACATGGGGCGGCATCTTGTCATAATACGTTCTGGGAGCTAATGTCTCTTCATTGCGTTCTAAGCCGATATGGCCGACTCGGGCTTCCGGCAGCAGGGTCAAAAAGCCCTCGACCATGCCTAAGCCTGCCCGCAGGATCGGCACGATGCAGACATCCGCCACCGCCAGCTGATAGCCGGTGGTCTCTTCTAGCGGCGTCTCTACCGGCACCGCCTTGATGGGATAATTGCGGGTAGCCTCATAGGCCAAAAGCAGCGCGATCTCTTTGACTAATTGGCGAAAATCTTTGACGCAGGTATTTTTATCTCTGAGCAGGGAGATCTTGTGTTTGACCAGCGGGTGATCCAAGACCTGCAAATGGGTGGTATCCATAGCTTCTCCTCATTTCAACAGGGTAAATTAGCAGACTGAGAAAATAGCCGCCACAAAAATGGCGGCTATCGATCATCAAGCTCGAATCATTCGTACAAGGGGAAACGATCTGTCAATTCTTTGACCATCGCTTTGGCTTTATCCTGATCTTTATCCACGAGCACGACTTTAAAGATATCAGCGATCGCTTTCATATCGTCTTCCTTCATGCCGCGGGTGGTGACAGCCGGCGTACCGATGCGCACACCGCTGGTGACGAAAGGCTTCTCCGTTTCGAAGGGAATGGTGTTCTTATTCGCTGTAACATTGGCTTCATCCAGCATTTTTTCGGCTTCTTTGCCAGTCAGGCCTTTGGATTTGACATCGATGAGCATCAGGTGATTATCTGTGCCGCCGCTGACCAGACGGAAACCGACATCCATCAGTCCCTGCGCCAGCGCCTGAGCGTTGTCGATGATCTGCTGCTGATAGACCTTGAATTCCGGCTGCAGTGCTTCGTGGAAAGCTACGGCTTTGGCCGCGATGACGTGCATCAAGGGGCCGCCCTGAGTGCCTGGGAAGATCGCCTTATCGATAGCTCTGGCAAATTCTTCTTTGCAGAGGATCATGCCGCCTCTCGGCCCTCTCAGGGTCTTGTGGGTGGTGGTGGTGACGAAATGCGCATAATCGACGGGGTTTTCGTGCAGTCCAGCTGCGACCAAACCAGCAATGTGCGCCATATCGACCATCAGATAAGCGCCGACTTCATCAGCGATCTCTCTGAATTTCTTGAAGTCCAGCTTTCTGGGGTAAGCGCTGGCACCGGCCACGATGAGTTTGGGTTTGACTTCCTTGGCTCTGGCCAATACATGGTCATAATCTAATACTTCGGTATCCTTCTCTACGCCGTACGCTTCAAAGTTGAAGTAGGTGCCGGAGATGTTGACTGGGCTGCCATGGGTCAAGTGGCCGCCATGGCTCAGATCCATGCCTAAAACCGTATCGCCGGGCTTGAGCATAGCGAAATAAACAGCCATGTTGGCATTAGCGCCGCAGTGAGGCTGCACATTGGCATGCTCTGCACCGAAGAGTTTTTTCGCCCGTTCCCGAGCCAGGTTCTCGGCGATATCCACGAATTCGCAGCCGCCGTAATAGCGTTTGCCGGGATAGCCTTCTGCGTATTTGTTGGTCATGACGCTGCCTTGCGCTGCCATGACCGCTGGGCTGACAAAGTTTTCGGAGGCGATCAGCTCAATTTTTTCCTGTTGTCTTTTTTTCTCCAGAAAAATAGCCTCTGCCAACTCTGGATCGACGGGAGAAACCAATTCTTTAATGTAATCCATCATCTTCCTGCACCCTCTCTGATTTTTAGGGAAGGCCAAAGCAGCCGTTTCCCAAAGTCTATAGCTTTATTTCAATGGGCTAACGCCCACAGCTACCTGATTCCAGGCTGTATTGCGCCCGCTCGCCGCCAATGAGCTTGGGGCGTGTGTAGCAGGCATTGATGCGCGCGCTGCCCAGCGTGCGGCTGGACAGGCGAAACGGCACGGCCACCGGACGCATATGCATGCCGATGAGCGTCTCACCAATATCTATCCCGCCGTTAGCCTGCACCG
>CABVBB010000499.1 GCA_902496505.1 uncultured Peptococcaceae bacterium | reverse complement strand
CGACCAATTTTTGAGGGAGAGATCAGGCAGAGGCAGCATTTGTCTGGGGACTGCAAGATGTCAGAACTAGTCTGCCGCAAGGGGCTATGGTATGATGGAAAAAACGGGATATTTTGAGGAGGTAGACGATGAGAACAGAGCAGTTGGAGTTTTTTGTTCAGGCAGCCCATATGCAGTCCATCAATCAAGCCAGTGAATTTTTGCATATTTCCCAACAAGGGCTGAATCGTGCGCTGAAAAATTTGGAGAATGAGCTGGGCGGAGAGTTGTTTATACGCAATAAAAAGGGTATTTTTCTGACGGAGAAGGGCAGGCAGATCTACCCGCATGTCGTGGAGGCGTTGGAACAGTTGTCTGTCGTCAAAACGATCATGTCCGAGGAGGCGCCGTTCGATCCCGAATGCCAGCAGACGCTGCTGCCGATCTATGTGACGGAGTATGTCAATCTCTCCATCATGCCGATGGTCATCGAGCGCTATATGGACCAATATCCCAAGGTCTTGCTCCAGGTGCTGGAAGAGAGCCATTCAGCAGCGGTCATCGACGCTGTGTGCCGTCAGCGGGAAGCGATCGGTCTGATCCCTTATCTGGAGGAGACGCCGCCGCTGGTGGAGGGCTTGGCCTGTGTGCCATTTTATGATGATCATTTTTATGGAGCGATCGCCCAAAGCAATGAGTTGAGCCGCTACCAGACGATTTCCCTCAAAACCTTGGCAAATTGTCCGATCGTGGCTTATCAGCTGGATGAAAACTGTTCTAATTTTTTCTTGAAGGTGGCAGAGCAAAATGGCTTGCAGCCGGATGTCCGATATATCGCTAATCATATGGATGCCTATATCCAGATCATTCAGAGCGGCAAAGCGGTGGGCATCTTTTCGCGGATGTTCATTGCCAATCATCCCAAGCTGCGCACGCTTTCGGGCGTCAGTTTTGTAAAGCTCAAAGAGCCGATCCATGTCCAAGTGGGCTATGTGTATCAGACCAGCAAAACAGCGAAGGAACAGCTTTTGCTCAAGGAGCTGGCGGGCGTACTAAAAAATTGTCTATAGCGGTCCATAAAGCGCGAATTTTTCTTGACAGGAAAAAGGCGGAACGATATGCTAATAAGAGTGAAGAGAAGCGTCATTACTAATTGGGAGGTTTTCGATATGGAAAAAATCTATCAAGGCAAGACAAAGAATGTTTATGATCTGCAAAATGGTCATTATCTGCTGGAGTTCAAGGACGACGTGACCGGTGTGGACGGCGTTTTTGACCCAGGTGCGAATACAGTTGGTCTGAGCATCGAGGGTGTGGGCAAAGCAAACTTGAGAATGAGCGTTTATTTCTTTGAGTTATTAAAAGCTGCTGGCATCACCACCCATTACATCAGTGCTGATATCGACAAAGCAACCATGGAAGTGCTGCCGGTGAAACCATTCGGCAATGGTTTGGAAGTCATCTGCCGCTACAGAGCAGTGGGCAGCTTCTATCGCCGCTACGGCGCTTATATCGAAGAAGGCGCTGCTTTGGACGGTTATGTAGAGACCACCCTCAAAGACGATGCTCTGGGCGATCCACTGGTCACCCCAGACGGTCTGGCTGCTTTGGGCATCATGACCAATGCACAGTATGATCAGCTCAAAGACATGACCCAAAAAGTCGCTGCTGTGGTCAAAGATGCTCTGGCACAAAAAGGCTTGGATCTTTATGATATCAAGTTTGAATTCGGCTTCTATGGCGATGATGTCATCCTCATCGATGAGATCGCTTCCGGCAATATGCGCGTTTACAAAGATGGACAGATCGTTGATCCGATGGATCTGACCGCTTTGGTTTTGGGCGGATAAGATAAGGCATAACCTGGACAGGCCGTCTGCAAGAAGCGGACGGCCTGTTTTTTGATGGGGAAATGGTTTGCTGGCGGCAGAGCGGGCTGCCTGAGGAAAGAAAAAAGTCAGGGAGGCGGGCAGATGGCGACTTGGAGCGGGATCAGGCATAAATTGGAACAGGACTATCTGGCGGAATCGCTTAGGGGGCGTATCCAGTATTTTGCGACGACCTACAGCGGCAGCCCGGATCATGAAGGGCGCGCGGCTATCCGGCTGGATGGTGAGGAGATCGTCCGCGGCAATTATTATAACCAATGGCTGAAAGCGGCGCAGCTGCCGCGGGATGAGAAATATGAGCAGCGCATGCGCCAAGAGCATCCTTTTATGGACGAGACGGCTTTGGAATGGGGACTTTTTGATCAGCGGAGCTTTTATCAAGCTTTTGCGGAGTTTGACAACCAAAGCATTGAGGAGAGCTTAGCCAGTGAGAATTTATTGGTGCGGATCATGGCGCTGTTGGACAGGCGTGTGGGCAAAAGGCGGCTGCGCGCCATGGGTGCGTCCATGCAGACGGAAGCGCCGATCCTCAAGTTTTTTTACACCCTTCGCTTAGAGGCGGAGGGCATCTGCTGGAATGATCCAACTGAATAAATAAGCCCTCACCCG
>CABVBB010000498.1 GCA_902496505.1 uncultured Peptococcaceae bacterium | reverse complement strand
TGCGGCTTGGGTCTTTCCCTGGCGCGGTGAGGGGCGCAGGTTTTTGCAGGTCAATGAACTAGCAGTGCGCCGGGATATGCAGTTTTTCCTGCTGATGTTTTTGACAGCCCTGCTGGCGGCTTATTTGCCGTCTCGACAGATGCAGCACGGAGTCGCGGCTTTTTTGGTGCTGGGCTATGGGTTTTATGCTTACCAAACGGTGAAGCACGGGCAGAGCTTGTCGGAGGAAAATTTGAAGCCGCTGTATTTAGGCATGCGGTCAACGCCGGGACTGGGGCTGATCCTGGTGCAGCTGGGCGCAGGGCTGGCGGCTATCGTGGGCGGCGCCAATTTTTTTGTGGCAGGCATTGGGCAGATGGCTGTGCTCTTGGGCATCCAGCCGCTGATCCTGGCGCTGCTCATAGCGCCGATCGCTACTGAACTGCCGGAGAAATTCAACAGCGTCATTTGGATCTCGCAGCGCAAGGATGGCTTGGCTTTGGGCAATATCACCGGCGCTATGGTCTTTCAGAGCACCATGATCCCCGCGTTTGGCATGCTGGCCGTAGAATGGCGGCTGGATTATCCGTCGCTTTGGAGCAGCGGTTTCACACTGCTCAGCGTCGCGGTGCTCTATGCCAGCATCTGTGCCCGAGGACGGGTCAGCACAGCGCAGCTCATGCTCTGCGGGCTGTGCTACTTGGGCTTTTTGACCATGATCGTGTGGTGCGTGCTATGAAAGAATGGGTGCTGCGCTATGAGGAACGGGCCTTTGTGCCTCAGTTGGTCCGCGGCGCGCTCAATACGGGCGCCGTTTTTGAAGAGGCAGAATTGACAGCCATTCGCCGCGAAGCTTTTCCGGAGAATAAACTTTTGCAGCAAAGCAGTGCGCTGGTGCTCGCTAGGATGTTCGCCGCCGGGATGTGCACAGGCATGAGCGCCTGGACGCTGCTGCGCTTTGCCCAGCGGACCGCGGGGCTTGAGGAATGGCATCATTCCGCCGTGCTGCAGGCGCGGATCCTGCGCGCGGGTGTATGGCGGCAGGTGTTGGCGGACTATACAGCCGAGCCGGAGTGGATCTTGGATAAGCTGCTGGAACAGATGCTGTCTGTGGAGCCTGACGATTATCCGCTGCTTTTGATCGTGCCTCGTGTGGGCAATCTTTTGCAGCTGGCGCATGCGCACGCTTTGGTACCCTACCGCGCCTCGGCACAGGGCAACCTCTACCAACTGAGCGTCTATGACTGCAATGCGCCGGGCGATCCGCAGCGTGTGGTCAAATGGGACCGCCTCAGCGGCTGCTGGAAATATGAACGATTCCACAGCGGGCAGTGGTTCATCGCTTCTCTGCCGCTGCGTGCGCTGACAGAATAAGTCTTTGGTCACAGCCCTATACGAAAAAAACGCCGTACATTATCAAATTTTATTAAAAACGAAAATTTACCTCTGTTATTCTGCTGGATTTGTAGTAGAATAAGAGGAGAGCATATTTTTGTGAATTGGTCCATACCATATGGAGGTCGATAAAATTTGGATAATGTGACGCATGGTTTGACCGGCGCTGGCATTGGGCTTTTGGTCTCACACGAGATCATGGGCGTAATGGCCGATCCTGCATTGGTCTTGACGGCGATCGTGGCCAGTCAGCTGCCGGATATGGATGCATTGGTCGGCGCAAGAGATAAGACCAAATATCTTAAGCACCATCGTGGTTTTATGCATTCGTTTTTTACGGCGCCAGTGTTCGCCGTGGGCTTAGCCTTTGTGATGAGCTGTTTTTTTGATACCTCGGTCGCTTTGATGGCGCTGACAGCGTTTGCTTCACTGGCGCTGCACATCGTGCTGGACGTCTTCAATGCTTACGGCACCAAGGCGCTGTGGCCGATCTCCCAGGAGCGCTATGCTTGGGATGTTTTGATGGTGGTCGATCCCATGATCATCGGGATGTTCAGCCTCGGCATCTTCTTGTACGCTCGCGGCTATCAGGCAATGCTCTATGCGCTTTACCCGGCGCTGATGCTTTATATCCTGAGTATGGTGAAGCATCGTGTCAAGGCCAAAAAGCTTCTGCGCAGTGATCTGCAGCCGATCAAGGAAAATATCGACATCATGCCGCCTATGGTAGGCTGGCGCAGATGGAATTTCATCGTGTTGAAGGATGAAAAATATTATTTAGGCAAGATCAATATTGCCAAAAAAGAAATGGAACTGCAGGAGATCTTAGATCGTCCGCAAAGCAGCCGCGCAGTGGAATCCACCAAAGCCGATCCTAAGGTGCAGGTGTTCTTGGATTTTGCCCGTTTCCCGTATTACAGCATGTATCAAAGCCAGGACGGCGATATGTATGTCCGCTGGTCTGACCTGCGCTACAAGCTGCGGGAGAAAGAGCATTTCACACTGTGGAGCAAGACTTATTGATCAGAAAGAAAAAGCGCTGATATCTTATCAGCGCTCAGGCTGTCGACAAAAGCGCATCTCGTCGTTGCAAAACCTTGCTAAAAT
>CABVBB010000497.1 GCA_902496505.1 uncultured Peptococcaceae bacterium | reverse complement strand
GCCGCAATATTTGCAGACGCAGCGCTTCACCCGTTTTTTGAGCATACTGAGACGCCCCTCTGATCCATAGCCTATATCCATACTCCCTGCTCCTCTCAGACGATCGCTTTTGTTGATCCTTAGTCCCATCTTAGCAAGGCGCTTGTCTGCTGACAATCAGTGTTCTATTGATTTCCCCCGGCGTCAATCAATCTTTTGTTGATGCGCTTCTTTGTCTACCCAGCCCAAAAAGACCACCCTCCGCAGCGGAAGGTGGTCTTTTGGCGTTGTTATCTTGATTCAGCTTTTGATGACGATCCCTAAGAGTTTGGCTAGTTCAGCGGCCTGTAAGGGGTCGACGATGAGGCCTTGGAGTTCATGGGCGTCGTCGGAGACGATAAGGCCCTCCAGGTCGCTGCCGCAGAAGTCTAAGCCGCGCAAGGCTGTGCCAAAAAAGCTGGTGCCGTAGATGCGGCATTGGGCAAAGTCGACATTTTTGAAGCGGCATTTGCTGAAATTGGCTTGGCTGAGGTCGCTTGCGTTGAAGGCGGCTTCCAGAAAATACGTCTCGTCAAAATTGGCATACTGCAGATTGCTGCCCTGGATCTGGAGATGCTCCAGGTGGGCATTGATAAAGCCAGCGCCCAGTCCTTTGCAGTCCTGCCAGTGGCAGCGTTTGAAGTAGCCATCGCCAAAGGTGCTGTTGGATAGATCGCAGCGGCGGAAAACCGCATCGATAAAGCTGCTTTTATCCAGCTGGCAGCCTAAGAGGCGGCAGTTTTCCAAGATAACGCCGGAAAAGGTGAGTCCGGTCAGGTCTTCGGCCTGAAGCTCCAAGTCTTTGAAATACCAGCCGGTGATCTCGCTTTCACTGTAGACGGCTTCTTCCCAGGCTGGGCGGAAATCTTGGGTCTCATCCAGATGGGCAGGCAGGCTGGGGGCTTTGATCTTGGCGGTCATTGGTCGTGCTCCTTTGCTTGGTCTAAGAGATCTTGGGCCAGCGCCAGCAGCGCCTCGCGGGTATTGAGCGCCGGCTCAGCCAGGACGCGGTCTAAGAGTTTTTCTAACATCCAGCCCACTTGCTGACCTTGGCAGCCCAGCTTTTGCAGGTCGCTGCCATTCACGGCCAGCTGCTTGAGGCTGGTGCAGTCGCCCTTGGCCAGGACTTGCTCTAAGACCTGGCTGATCTCTTCAAAAATATGATTATGCTCGGATGCGCTGACCCGCTGGGCCTTGAGATCGGCTACTTTGACTTTGAGCAGGCGGCGCAGGCTGTCTTCACCGAAAAAGGCCAGCGCCCGGCGAACGTTTTCTTCTTCGGGATGGAGCATATAGGTGTGGTGCTTGATGAGCTTGACGACTTCGCGCTGGGTCTGCTTGTCGTAGCAGAGGCGGCGCAGGATGGGTTCGGCCATTTGGGCGCTGATGAGCTCATGCTCGGGGAAGCAGTCGCTGTCGCCGTAGCAGCTGCACCAGACGAAGGGTTTGCCGATGTCATGCAGCAGCATGGTCAGCCGGAGCACCAAATCTGGCTCGATGGCCGCTACGCTCTGGCAGAGATGGCCGAACACATCGTAGCAGTGGTAGGGATTATGCTGCTCAAAACCCACCGTGTGACACATCTCGGGCATGAAATAGGCAAAACAGCCCAGTTCGTACAGATCGCTCAAACCTCTGGCCGCATAGGGGCTGAGCAGGATTTTATCCAGTTCCACCTGGATGCGCTCCATGGCGATATTGCGCAATAGATGATTGGCGGCAACGATGGCCTGCCGCGTTTTTTCATCGTAATCAAAATCCAGCACGCAGGCAAAGCGGATGGCTCGCATCAGGCGCAGACCGTCCTCGTGGTAGCGGGCCAGCGCATCACCCACCGCGCAGATGCGCTTATTTTGAAGATCCGCCATTCCGCCGAAGTAATCTACCAGTCCTGTGGCCGGATTGTAGGCCATGGCATTGATGGTAAAATCCCGCCGGCTGAGATCCGCCCGCAGATCGTCGGTAAAAAATACTTCCTTGGGGCGGCGGTTATCCAGATATTCGCCGTCGATGCGGTAGGTGGTCACTTCCAGAGGCATACCGTCCACCAGCAGCGTCACCGTCCCATGCTTGAGCCCCGTCAGGATCACCTTGCAGTCCGCAAAAAGCGCCAGCGTCTCCTCCGGCCGGGCGCTGGTGCAGATATCCCAATCCAGCGGCGTTTTGCCTAATAAACTGTCCCGTACGCAGCCGCCTACCAGATACGCACTGTAGCCAGCGTCATTAAAACGCGCCAGCACTGCCTGGCATTGCTGGGGCATTGCGATCGACATGACCATACTGTTCGCTTCCTTCCTGTTCTCTCATCCTTTTATCATAGCAATTCTGCTCAAAAAGCACAAACCCAAATCTTTAACATCAAAAACCATGATTTACGCCGATCCTCTAGCCAGACGTTTCATTTTTTGGTACAATAAGACTATCACTTTTCACTAAAGGAGATCCCATCATGCGTCCTAAACGCTTC
>CABVBB010000496.1 GCA_902496505.1 uncultured Peptococcaceae bacterium | reverse complement strand
AGTCAATCCGTACTATTTTGAAGGTGACCGCCGCAAAGGCATGATGACAGTTTCCTTTGCTGGACCAGCCTCTAATTTGCTTTTGGCTTTTATCTTGATCGCGATCTATACCATAGGCCATTTTGGCACATTGTCATATGCTTATTCGGTAACGGGTCTGATCTTATACAGAGCGATCACTTTAAATGTTTATCTGGCAATCTTCAACTTGATTCCTATACCGCCGCTGGATGGCTCCAAGATCTTAGCAGGCGTTTTGCCGCAGGCGACAGCCTACAAATTTTTGACTACAGTGGAGCAGTATGGCTTTTTGATCCTGATGGCGCTGGTCTTTTTCCACATCACCGATATCATCTTGGTCCCTATTGCTAACGGCGTGCTGCAATTGATGTATCTTGTGACGTCGTTTTTAGCCTAGTGGTCAAGGGAGGCGGACGATCGTGATAGAGGAAAAATATCGCATCCATTTGGATAATTTCGATGGGCCGCTGGATCTCTTGCTGCATCTCATTGACAAAAACAAATTGGATATTTATGATATTCCCATAGCTGCCGTAACCGAGCAGTATATGGCGTATTTGGAAGAGGCTGAGCAGATGAATCTGGAGATCGCCAGCGAGTTTTTGGTCATTGCAGCAACACTTATCAATATCAAGGCCAAAATGCTGCTGCCGAAGAAGACTTTGGTCGCGCCGGAGGAACCAGACCCGCGGGATGAATTGGTCGCTCGTCTGCTGGAGTACAAATTTTACAAAGAAATGGCAGCGGTTTTGCAGGAAAATGCTGAGCTGAGCAGCAATTTTTTGACCAGGGAAGTGGATATTGCCGCCCTGAGCAAAGATTTCACGCCAATCAATCCGGTGGCGAATATCTCCCTGGAGCAGTTGTTCGAGGCCTTTCAGAACATCCTGGTCCATGTTCGGGAGGAACCGCCGGTCATCCAATTGGAACGGGAAGAATATGATATAGAAGATATGATGAGGACGCTGCTTGAGCAGTTAGACTGTCAGCACAGCGTGAAGTTTCAAGATCTCTTTTTGCCGACAGACAGCAAGCGCAAGGTCATCACCATGTTTTTGGCTTTGCTGGAGCTTTTGAAGCTCAACCGCATCCTCATCAAGCAGCAAGAAAATTTTGCCGATCTTTGGATATTTTCTGCGGAACAGTCTGAAAGAGATGGCTAGAGGTGAAGAAAGTGTTGTTCTCTAATCAAACCAGAAGTATCATCGAGGGGTTGCTTTTCATTACCAATGAACCGCTCAGCATAGAGACCTTGGCCGAACTGACGGCTGTTCAGGAGGATGAGATCATCGACCTTTTGGCAGACATCAAAATGGACTTGGAGCAGGAAGCGCACGGTATTACCATTATCGAAGCGGCGGGCGGCTATATGCTGGCAACCAAACCTCTCGTGAAACCTTATATCGAAAAACTCTATAAACCCCAGATGACGAACCTGTCCTCAGCCGGACTGGAGACTTTGGCAATCATTGCTTACCGGCAGCCGATCACCAGAGGTGAGATCGAGCTTTTGCGCGGCGTCAAGGCTGACAAGATCTTGCAGACGCTGTTGAGCAAAGACCTCATCGAGGAGCAAGGACGCAAGGACAGCCCGGGACGGCCGATCCTTTACGGCACGACCAAGCAGTTTTTGCAGTATTTTGGGCTGAATACATTGGCCGATCTCCCTGCTCAGCCAGCACTGGCAGAAGAAGAATTGCTGTTAGCTGCTGAGCAGCAGGAATATCAGCCCACAGGAGGTGGAGCGGAAAGCTGAAATGGTAAGCCTGTGCTAAAAAGCAGGCTTGTCTTTTGCCTAAAGGAAGCGTATAATTAACCATATTTTTTAATAATAACTGCGCACAGTTCAAATACTAATAAAGCGCCTGGACCATCTTAGGATGGTTGACGAGGAAGAAGTTTATCGAAATATTCGGCGGGTACTTCTCGGTCGCTGTATGACCGAAAAAAGATGCAAAAACCAGACGTAAGTCTGCAACAAATCATCTTGGATACAGGTGTGCGCGTGATGATAGGAGGAATATATTTTGTGTGGAATTGTGGGATATATCGGCAGCAAGCAGGCTCTGCCTATTTTGCTGGAGGGGCTTAAGAAACTGGAATACCGCGGCTATGATTCATCAGGTGTCGCTATTATCGATGGTCATGCCTTAAAGACCGAAAAAGCCAAGGGCAAGCTCGATCAGCTGATCGAGAAGATCGGTGATCAGCCGATGGCTGGTTCGGTCGGTATCGGGCATACACGCTGGGCGACTCATGGCAAGCCATCGGATGAAAACGCTCATCCGCATTTGAGCCCTAATGGTAAGTTCGCAGTGGTGCATAACGGCATCGTGGAAAATTATCTGCAGATCAAAGAGACATATTTAAAAGGGCATACCTTCCGTTCGGAGACCGATACTGAGGTCATTGCTCATCTGTTGGAGCTATTTTATGAAGACAGTTTTGAAGAGGCTGTCCGCAAGATGCTCAA
>CABVBB010000495.1 GCA_902496505.1 uncultured Peptococcaceae bacterium | reverse complement strand
AATGGTCCTGGAGATCATGCTGGTGACCTATCTGGTAACGATCATCTTCTTCGTACCCTTCGGCAACAATATTTTATTCCGTTAAGCAGTTGACAATAGGGCAGCCAATGCTGCCCAAGCTCATAAATTCATACATTTAAAAGGAGTGTCGTACAATGGAAGAATTAGCAAAAAAGATCCTGGTTTTAGGTATTGACGGTATGGACCCCAAATTTACCAAACACTGCATGGCAAAAGGCGGTATGAAAAATCTGCAGGAGATCATCCGCCGCGGTTCAGCGCGTGAAGACTTAGTCATGATGGGCGCTCAGCCGACCGTTACCCCGCCAATGTGGACCACCTTGGCCACAGGCGCTTATCCCTGCACCCATGGCATCACCGCTTACAACAGACAGTCACCAGACAATCTGGGCGGCCAGGTCTATAATATGAACTCCAAGCTGTGCAAAGCTGAGCAGGTCTGGAACTGCTTTGCTGAAGCCGGTAAGAAAACATTAGTCTGGCATTGGCCCGGTTCTTCTTGGCCACCAAGCAGTGACAGCCCCAATCTGCATGTAGTCGACGGCACCCAGCCTGGTACCCTAAACGGCGGCGTCGCTTCTGTAGAAGGCGAGTTTTTGATGCTGGCCAGCGATAAAACAGAAGAGATCACCTTCAAGCCAAAAGCAGCGACCAATATCGACGTGCCCTGCGTCATCACCGACTTAAAAATTGCCGACGAAGGCTATGATATCGCCAAAGCCAACAGCGGCGACGTTTTGACCAAAGAGATCACCAACATCGTCATGTCCATGAATGACAGCCAATGGTATGTCAGCTCCCTGCCGCTGGATATCGCTTACTCCACTTTGAAACCAGCAACAGGCTGGGCAAATGCTCCAGAAGACGCTAAAGAATTCACCCTGCTGTTATCCGGTGGTCTGACCCGCCGTGTAGGCTTGCTCCTCAAAAATGAGCAAGGCGTATACGACCATGTCGAGCTGTACAAATCCAAAAAAGATACCGAACCGTATGCGAGACTGGAAAACGATGTTTACACCACCGGCATCCGTGATATCGGCATCAAAGGCGACGAGACCTTTGAACAGACCGAGCGGGCAATGCGTATCTTGGAGATCGCTCCAGACGGCAGCAAATTGCAGATGTACATCTCCGCTTCCCTGGATATCACCAATGACAGTGTTTGGTCACCCAAACGGCTGTACAAAGAAGTAGCAGATGTTTGCGGTTATCCAAGAGCGACCGGCATCGTAGGTACCGGCGACGCAAAGATCTTAGAGAAATGCCTCTGGGCCAGCTGGGATTCCGTTCGCCAGTGGCAGACCGCTGCACTCAATCATTTGATCGAGACAGAGGATTATGACGCCATCTTCTCCCATTATCACAATGTTGACGGCCAGGCCCATCAGATCATGAAATTCCTCAGAGAGCGTCCAGAATCCAAGATGACCGAAGAAACAGCTATGCATCTTTTGGAAAACGTTTATGAACAGACCGATGCTTATTTCGGCGGCTTCGTTCATCTGCTGGACAAAGGCTGGACCATTTTGATCACCTCCGACCATGGCCAGTGCTGCCCAGAATACAAACCTTGCCAGATCGGTGAATCCGGCGGCGTCAGCGTTCGTGTCATGCAGGAATTGGGCTTCACCGAACTGAAGAAAGACGAAAACGGCAATGAGCTGCGTGAGATCGATTGGGAGCACACCAAAGCAGTTGCTATCCGCACCAACCATATCTACATCAACCTCAAAGGCCGCGATAAATATGGTATCGTTGATCCTAAAGACAAATATGAACTGGAAGAAGAGATCATGACCGCACTCTACGGCTATCGTCATCCCGTCACCGGCAAACGTGTCGTTTCCGTAGCCCTGCGTAATAAAGACGCTATGCTTTTAGGCTTAGGCGGACCAGAATCCGGCGATATCTGCTACTGGATCGCAGAAGGCTACAACTATGACCACTGCGACGCCCTTTCCACCGTAGAAGGCGTCGGCGAGACCTCCATGAACTCCATCTTCGTAGCAGCTGGCCCTGGCGTAAAAGCTGGCTATACCACAGACCGCATCATCCGTCAGGTAGACTTTGCGCCGACCTGCGCAGTCTTAGGCGGCGTGAGAATGCCCGCACAATGCGAAGGTGCACCAGTTTACCAGATCTTCACGAAATAAGCTGCCAAGCGATTTGGCTTAAGCGATCGATTTTAAGGTCTACCCTGAGTGTGGTTCTTTTTCACTTATGTCTACAATCTGAGCACCTGCCTTTATACGGCAGGTGCTTTTTGGCCAGCTGAGCAAAAACTTCTGGCTGCGGCTCAAAAAACGGTCCGATCCCCTGCGGATGGGGGCGGAACTTAAAATAATCCTTGCATTTAGGACGGAAGTTTGCTATAATACAAAATTGGAATCCCTGCTCTGATAAAGTCAGAGCCATTAGTCCGGGGGGAGGAGGTGCACACCATGCGTGATTATGAATTGCTTTACATCATCAA
>CABVBB010000494.1 GCA_902496505.1 uncultured Peptococcaceae bacterium | reverse complement strand
ATCTTTGAGCGGATCCATGATGTACGATCTGAAGCCGTTTTCGCTCTTCTTGTTCATCATGTCGTTCATGCCGTAATTTTTCTTTTGTTTTTCTTCTTCGCCTAAGCCAGTGACGACGCAGGGGACTTCAGCGCCGGTAGCGGCAGCGTTTTTAAAGGTAACGACTGCATTGTTGGGGCTGGCGATGACCAGATACTCTGCATCGATCTGCGCGCTGCTCATGTTGACATTACCAGGGGAGGTACCATCGACTACGTGCAGATTGGGGCTGTCACTGCTTGGCGGCCAAGCGCTGCCCGGCCAATGCCAGACCAATGTCTTTTTGCCGGCTTCTGCGGTCACGTTCCACATCTGCTCAGCTTTGCAGTTGACAGAGCTGAAGTTCAGGTTGACCCGGTCTAAGTCGCCGCCCTGTCTGTTGAAGGCGGTGATGCCGTGTACCTGCGGGTAGCAGCCAGTCGCCAAGGTGGTCCACTGCGGCGGGGTAACGGTAGGCATTGCGCCCAAGCAGACTAAGTCCTGTCTAGCTGCGCCTCTCTCCAACATTTTTTTGATGTTTGGCAGAAGACCCATATCCACATATTTTCTGGTCAGTCTAGGGTCCATTGCATCAACACCACAAACAAATACTTTTTCAGTCAAAGCTTGTCTTTTGGTCATTTAGGTTGTTCCTCCTTTAGAATAAAACAGTATGCTACCGTTCTGATCGGCTCAGAACGGGCCCGCCTATCTGCGGGACTGTCTTGCTATTCCTTATGCTTCTATGTTATCAATAAAGCCACTTTATGTCTAACTCGAAAAACTTTGAGCATGCCTGCCGCCCTATAGCAAATCCTTATAAGAAACGCCCTCCGCTCTGCTGCCGCTCACTTTTGGGGTGCCTCTCAGCCCCCTCTGGACCTTTATCTTTTCTCGCTTTAGCAGGATAAAATATTCTTGCTTGACACACCCCTGCAAACAATGCTACAATGAAAAAAATTAAATCAATGGAAGTGGCTGCTGGTTGGCTCCATTCTGGAGAAACTGGCAAACGACATGAGCCGAGGTAGGCTTTTGGCAGCCAGCTGTTAAGCGTCCTGTGAGCATACTCTCGTTCCCCCATGAGTTGGAATGAGAGTTTTTTTGTATACAGTTCACCTCTGGTTCTTCCGGCGAGCGATTTTTTCAGTGACATCCCGTTTTTGGTGATGATCATAATATTTGAAGAGGCTGGTGATCGTATTTATGAGTTTCAATCCTGAAGATTACATGAACAAAACCATCATTGACCTGCCGCCAAGTGGTATCCGCAAATTTTTCGATTTGGCCAGTACCATGGAAGGCTGCATCTCACTGGGCGTCGGCGAGCCTGACTTCGTCACACCTCAGCACATCCGTCAAGCCTGCGTCGATTCCCTGGATCAAGGCATGACGATGTATACCTCCAATTCGGGTATGCCTGAGCTGCGTGAGCTCATCTGCAAATATTTGGAACAGTATGATCTGCATTTCGAGCCCACTGGCGAGGTCTTAGTCACCGTAGGCGCCAGCGAAGGCATCGACGTTGCCCTGCGCACGCTGGTCTCCCCTGGCGATGAAGTATTGGTGCCAGATCCCTCCTACATTTCTTATGGACCTATCACCAAAATGGTCGGCGGTGTTCCCGTCTCTGTTTCCACTTTTGAAAAAGATGACTTCCGCCTCACTGTTGAGGAATTAGAAAAAGTCGTGACTCCGAAGTCCAAAGTCTTGATCATGCCTTACCCCAACAATCCGACCGGCGGCATCATGCCCAAGGAAGCGTTGGAACCCATCGCTGAATTTGCTAAGAAACATGATCTGATCGTCATCTCCGACGAGATCTACAGCGAGCTCACCTACGATGCGACCCATTATTCCATCGGCGCTCTGCCCGGCATGAAAGAACGCACCTTGGTCCTCAACGGCTTCTCCAAAGCCTTTGCCATGACTGGCTGGCGCGTCGGCTATGCCTGCGGCCCAGCTCCTTTTATCAAGCAGATGACCAAGATCCATCAGTACACCACGCTCTGCGCACCCATCATGGGTCAGGTCGCCGCTATCGAAGCGCTGAAAAACGGCCGTCCCGATGTCGATGAAATGGTCGCTTCCTACAATACCCGCCGCAGACTGATCGTTGACGGCTTCCGCAATTTAGGCTTCGACTGCTTCGAGCCTAGAGGCGCCTTCTACATCTTCCCCTCTTTGAAATTTACCGGCATGACCAGTGAAGAATTCGCCGAAAAACTGCTCATGGCTGAGAAAGTCGCTGTCGTTCCCGGCACGGCCTTCGGCCCCAGCGGTGAAGGCTTCATCCGCTGCAGCTACGCTTCCTCTGTTGATAATATCAACGAAGCTCTGCGCCGCATCGGCCACTTCCTGGAAACCATCGGCAAAGCCAAAAAATAAAACGAACCAAAAAAATGGGGCTGTCGCAATAAATCCCAAAAAACTAAACAAAAAATAAACAGCCGGACTTGCGCAGTCCGGCTGTTTCTGTAA
>CABVBB010000493.1 GCA_902496505.1 uncultured Peptococcaceae bacterium | reverse complement strand
TAATTTTGATATTTCCCTCACTTTCAACAAAGCCATAACGTCCATCACAAACTAAATAATTATCCGTCCCCTCTGCTAAAATTATTTCCGTATTCTCTGGCCAAATAATCTGTGTGCTTCCACTTATAGCAATAGTCGTTCCTTTTAAATAGAGCTGCTTTTCAGATGCCTTCCACTGCCAGCCGTTGCCAGATATATCTGTTGTCTGCTCACTCAGATCCAAATCCTCATCAAAGCGAGTAAAATTTGTTCGCGGTATGCTGTTAGGATCGATCCCAGCAACCCCTTGTTCCGGCATAATACAAAAAAAGAACAAAAAGAGGCAACTTAATCTTATCAATTTTTTATACATCTTCGCCCTCCTACTCTCTTAGCTCAAAAGAGTTTTCTCCAATTATACAGCAGTAGTAGAAGACTGTTCATTTTCCGCGTAAAGCTAAATTATTCTTCTCCTACTTGCTGCTTCTATTTTCTCGTCGTTATTTGGATCTGAGGTCTGCCGTCCGCTGCGCTGGTCATTTCCACCTGCGCACCCAGACTTTCGGCCACAAATCGCAGAGGCACGTGAGTACGCCCTGGCGGCAGCGAGACGGCTGTGGTATCCATCTGTCGTTCCTCACCATTGACCCAGTAGGTCTTTTGATCGAGATAGAAGACGACTGTTGCATCCTTGCCATCAGTAATAGTGATGCTTTGATCAGCTGCGTCCCACTTAGCTGTGCAGCCCATGGCTTCAGTGATCGTCCGCAAAGGTACGATGGTGCGGCCGTTTTCATCGATATAGATGCTGCCTGCATTAGGCGTAGCAAGATCTATTTTCTCTCCGTCTATATAGATCACCATTGAGGGGATCGCATTTCCCTCAGCTGATAGGTCGATATTTTTAAGGAAAACACCATCCATACTATTGACCGAGACTTCTACTTTTTGTCCATCTTCTAATTCATCATACCATTTTTGCGAGACGATTCCGGCCAGACCAACTGGTGCATCGTTGGCCTCTGTGAAATATCCTTGGCAGCATAGATACTTGTAATCTTCTGTGCCTGCACTGTCCTTGAGGGTAATATAAGGTTTTTCTTCTGCCTGACCATTTACGATCATGACCATCATTGCTGCTGAATCGCCATGCGCTGTGAACTGGCCGCCTGTTATTTCGGCAGTACCCGTCTTGCTGTCTCCACCGAAAATGCATACGCCAAACTGTTTGCTTGAGGGGAGCTGGACCTGTCCCCCTGTTTGACGATAACTGCCGCCATCTGCAATAAATATACCATTGTTCCAGCCATCGATCGTCAGGTTTCCTCCATCTATCACGAGATCGCAGGTTTTATTATCCACATCATAGTCCCAAAATGACTCTTCATCTTTGCCTAAATATATCCCTGCTTTACCCGAGGCTTCATTGCCCTCGTGGATCACGTTCAAGCTGCCATCATGTACCTGCATTTCACCGCATTTGATGCCATATTCATCAGCCTTGATCGTCAGCTGTCCTTGATCAATGATCACATTACCGGAATTGGTGTTGATCCCTCTGCTATTTTGATTATCCAGATCATAGATCACTACCTCTCCGCCGCTTTGATGATAATCTCCTCCGTGAAGATAGATGCCGGTATTCGCTCCTGTGATCGTAATTTTTCCCGATTCTATATAATTCCTTCCCTCTCTGCCAATTAAAATGCCACGCTTTCCTTCTTCCAGCATCTCAATGTTTAATTGCCCTTCTCCCTTGATGGTCAAATTTCCTGATGTATAAATGCCTAATATTCCATGAGAATGGATATTGTTTACTGTACCTTTTTCCAATATGATAGTTGAATTCTCTGGCAGTTCTATTGAGGTAGACTTTTTATCTAAATCATTCATTTCCAGACCACTTAATGTCAAACATTTTGTACTTGCTTCCCATTGCCACCCCTCACCTGCCGTGTCAATCAAACATTCGTCTACATCAATCGATTGTTGAACTGCGCCATAAGCAGTCGTTCCTGCTGCTCAAAAGACCAGCACGCCTATCATCGTAATCAAAGCTTTCCATTTACGCATCAACTGTTCCTCCTCATCCTCAATCTTATTCCTTATACACCAACAGGGGCTGACGCATGGACGATGAGGATCGTGTGCGGCAGCCCCTAAATCGACTTGCTGGCTTTTTATTTTTCGGTGTTCTCAACTAAGGCCTGCAGGGCTTCGCCGGCTGCTTCGGGGAGGCCGGTGACGTTTAAGTTGATGTCTTTGCTGGTCTTGCCTTCGAAGGTATTGGCGCGCATGACTTCGACGGGGTCAAAGCCTAAGGTGTCTTTCATGCCTTCGGTGATGGCTTTGAGCGTGCCCATAGTCATGCGGGCAACGTCGGTGGCGCTGCCGCCGCCGTCTTCTCCGCCGCCGCCAATGATGGTGATATTGCCGATCTTGCTCATTGGTTCAGCGATCGCTTTGGCGATGTCAGGCAGTTTGGCGATGACCATTTCGGTCATAGCGGCCTGGCCGTACTTGGCGTAAGC
>CABVBB010000492.1 GCA_902496505.1 uncultured Peptococcaceae bacterium | reverse complement strand
GCGCCCGCGCCTGGACGTCCAAGCCAGCGCTGGGCTCGTCTAATAGCAAGAGCTTAGGACGGCAGAACAAGGCACGGGCAATGAGCACGCTTTGCCGCTCGCCTTTAGATAGGGTATGGTAGCCGCGATCGATTTTGTCCTTAAGGTTGAAGGAGCAGAGGAGGTGCTTGGCAAAACGGATATCCGCTGCCGTGAGTCCCGGCTCGACGCTGAAAGTGCCGGACTTGCCTGCCAGCACGATGTCCAGGGCTGACTCTCGGTGATAGTAGCGGTCAAAAAAGGAACTGCTGACCCAGCCGATCTGACGGCGCAGCGCTAAGATCGTGCTGTTGGTGAAGGGCTGGCCAAAAAGCTTTACCTCACCGCCAGTTGCTTGCTTGCAGCCGGCGATGATGGATAAAAGAGTCGTTTTGCCGCTGCCGTTCTGGCCAAAGATGACCCAGCGCTGACCGGGCTGAACCGTCCAGTTGATGTCTTCCAGCAGATAACGAAAACCACTTTGGCAGTTCAGATGCTTGGTTTCGATGATGGCTGTCATGATGGCAGGCTCCCTTCATCGTACTGCGTCAGCTGGCTTTGGCTGACGAGAAGGGCTTCCCCTGCTGCCAATTGGTCTGCTTGTGGCGGGTAGATAAAACCATCCTCTTCCAAAAAGCCCAGCTGCATAACGCCCCAGCTGAGGATCTCACAGACTTTGGCGATAGTCATGCGGCGTGTTGAATCGTTGTCATCCAGTTCAGGGTAACAGTTGAAAGCCATCTCTTCGGTGAAATAGCGAGCAGAGCGATAGATCTCCGGCTCGACACCGTATTCGATACGGTCGCATTGGGTACAGAAAATCTCGATGCGCGCTTCTTCGTAGTCGCTGAAAATGATGCGCCGAAGCTCCAGCTGCCCGCCGCAATATTTGCAGACGCAGCGGCTGGTGCGGTCTTTGAGCCGCTTAGCACGGCTTTCGGTATAAGCTGTTTCAGTCATGGTGAACACCGCCTTTGGGGGTCGATTAGAGAAGGCCGAGCAGCATCCAATAGGGTACAGCCAGCACCAAGAGATAGATCAGGCTCAGCACCATTTTGATGCCGAAGAATTTCATGAAGTCCGGCGTCGAAATGATGCCGAAAGAAAAGACGAACAGATAGGTGAAGTATTCATAAGGGAGCAAGACTTGGTCGCAGCCATTTTGGATGGTATAGAGCAAAGGCAGCGGGTCCATGCCCAGATCCTGAGCGATCTGCACTGTAGGGCCGGCAAAGGTCGCTATGATAGCTAACGGCGTCATGAGGAAATTGAGGATGACCGTGACCAGCCAAATGGTGGTGACCAGGCCGATCGTGCCAACACCCTGCAGATACGGCAAAAGAAGCTGCGAAATGATGTTGCCGATGCCCAGAGCGGAGCAGACTTGGCCGATGCTCAGGCAGCTCAAAACGAAGAGCACCAGGCTGATATTGATCTGTTTGATATCATCAACAGTACCAATATTGATGCCCGGGAAAAACATCGCGCAGCCCGCCAGCACAAAGCCCCAAGCCATTCCCAGATGATGCAGGCTGTCCGTCAAAAGATAGATGATCAAAAGGACGACGATGAACGCGGATTTTCGTTCGATAGGCTCCATCTTGCCCAAATTTTTATACTCTGTATGGAAATATTCCTTGCCTTGAAAAGCGATGTCTGGCTTAAAGAGTTTGCCGATAATGAAGACCATGATGAAAATGAGTGGTAAGAAAATGAGGTTTTGCAAAAAATATTGAATAAACCCAACAGTCAACGTGGGATCGACGGCATTGGCCGCGCTCAAGTTGACACCAAAGCCATTAGGAGCGAAGATAAAGCTCAGCGGCATAGAGGAACCGATCGCTGCTGCCAGCATGATGCCTACAGCTGTTTTGGAGCGGCCCAGATCCAGTGCCAGACAGATGCCGTAGCCTAAGACGATGAGCGGTACGAAGACTTGCCCAGGCAGCATGAAGTTAAGGACGATGCCGGCAAAAGCTAAGCCAAACAACACGCCCCAATAGGAGCTGCCGGTGCGGATGATGATCCAATAAGCGACTCGCTTGAGCAGGCCTGCCCTTTCTACTACATTGACCAAAAGCAGCGCGCCCAGCATCATCCAAGCCATATTGCTGGTCCAAGCCGCATAAGCGACCGTGACCGGCACGACCTTGAACAATACATAGCCCACTGGCAGGAGCAACGCAGGAATAAAGTTATCCATCAATTCAAAGGCAAACATCAAGATCGCACAGAGCGTCAAAGCAAAAAACGCTTTGATCGGATAAGTGAATAATTCAGAAGTGGGCAATAAAAGGATGATGAGCGGCAGCAAAACGGTGATGATCCAGAAGATACGTTTCTTGGTCGACAGGGGTTCTGGTGCGGTGATAATGGGGGTAGACATCAGTTGCGCCTCCTTTAGAACCGCCCTGCTGTCTAGGAGAGACGGCAGGGCGGAATTTAAGTGTATAGGATCAGAATTCTTCCGTTAAGATCTGGTGGACCACAGAGCCT
>CABVBB010000491.1 GCA_902496505.1 uncultured Peptococcaceae bacterium | reverse complement strand
GGTTCGTTAAGACAGAGGATACAATATCGATTTCTCTCGCTAAGAGACCTGCCGTGATCTCGGTCGTGCTTTTTTCGGTGATATGGATAGCTGCTGAGTCGCTGCCGAAGCGACTTTGGCAGCGGACAAGATTTTTGGTCAGCGCAGAGTGGCTGAGCAGGGTGTATTCGACAGCGATCTCGATGTTGTCCTCTAAAGGCAGAGGTGTATTGTGCTGGAGGGTGTAAATGGTTTTAAAGAGGTCGCTCAAGACATCATTGGCTTTTTGAGTCAGTACGATGCCAGCCTTAGTCAAGGTGATGCCGCGATTTGTACGGTTGAGCAGCACTAGACCCAGCTCCTTTTCCAACGTTTTGATGTTTACATTTAAGGCCTGCTGCGAGATATGCAGTCGTTCACTAGCCTCCGACAGAGACCTGCAGTTGGAGACCTCGATGAGATAGTAGAGCTGTTCTAAACGCAATGGAAACGCCTCCTTGGTTTTGGGTCAGGCAAAAAGGGAAAGGGCTGCAATATTTGATTGCAGCTGTCTGTTGGCTAAAAAGATTTACTCATTCCAGCATGAGCAGCATTTATATATAATAAAAACATAAACGATCATCTTGCTTTTGCGGCCGCAAAGCAAAGAATACAGTAGATCAAATAAACAGCATGATCAAACGAAGGAGGATATAAAATGACGCAAAAATTAGCGGATAAAATATTAGTGCTTGGTGTTGATGGATTGGATCCCAGATTGGCAAAAAAAATGATGGATGAGGGCAAGCTGCCCCATATCAAGGAATACGTTGAACGCGGTGGCTGCCGCGAGGATTTGGGACTTTTGGGGGGACTGCCGACTATTACACCGCCCATGTGGACGACGCTGGCTACAGGAGCTTATCCCAGCACGCACGGGATTACCTGCTTTTGGGGACAGGATCCCGAGAGCCTTGACACTATTGTATATAACTTAGATTCTACCAGATGTCAAGCAGAACAAATTTGGAATGTACTGGCAGAGGATGCTGACATGAAGACTTTGGTCTGGCATTGGCCAGGCAGTTCGTGGCCTCCTACTTCCACTAGCCCCAATCTGCATGTGGTCGAAGGAACTCAGCCAGCGGCGATCAACTTTGGTATTGCTAAAGTCGATCCAGAGGAGATCGTCTATGCTTCGACAGAGATCACAGAGACCGTATTTGAAGCAGAGAAGACTAGCGACACAGGTGCAGGATGCATTATCAACGATTTGGAGACGGAAGAACCGTTAGACAGCATGAGTGGCCAGGAATTTTTAGCGGTGACCATGGGAGGCGGCAAAGGGTTGACCAATATTGAGACCAAGCTGACCGATGGTGAGATGGCTGGTGAATTGGGCAAGATGAATGGTGTCAATTCGCCGATCAAAGAAGCGTATGGCTGGGCTAACGCTCCCAAAGGTGCCAAAGAATTCACTATTCTGATCATGCAGGGCTTTGCCAAACGTCCAGCCCTGCTTCTGCCGAACGAGACAGGCCGCTATACGCAGGTCGCTGTTTATAAAAGCAAAAAAGATGAGCAGCCCTTGGTTACGTTAAAACCAGGTGAGATGCACTTCAATGTTTTGGATGAGTATGTTGATAATGGTCAAAAGGTAACGGTCAACAGACATTATAAGCTTTTTCAGATTGCCGAGGATGGCAGTGCGGTCAGTATGTGGCTCAGTGATGCCTATGACACGACAAAAGATACTTTGTTCTATCCGCATAGCCTCTTTTCACAGGTCGCAGAAAATGTTGGCTATGTTCCGCCGATGACCGCTATGTGCGGCACCAATCCGTTGATGGTGGAAGAAAAAATATTGCCTGCTTGGCGTAATTATGACCGTTGGCAGGCAGAGGCGCTGATGTATTTGATCCAGGCCAATGGCTATCAGGCAGTTTTCTCCCACTTGCACAATGTTGACTGCATTGGTCATCAGATCTGGCGGCTGGCCAAAGCTAGAGCAGAGCATCCAGACATTGATCCTCAGCAATATCAGGGGTTTTTAGAGCAAGTCTACCAAGATACTGACGATTATCTGGGGCATTTCCTGCCGCTTTTGGATGAAGGCTGGACGATCATCATTACTTCTGACCATGGATTATTGGTGTCAGAAGAAGAATATCTGCCTTTGGCAGGTGATCCTTTCGGCGTCAATACCGGCGTGCTGGGTGATTTAGGCTATACTGTGCTCAAAAAAGATGCAAGCGGCAAAACGATCAAAGAGATCGACTGGTCGCAGACTAAAGCTGTCGCGCCTCGCGGCAACCACATCTATCTCAATATCAAAGGCCGTGATGCTCATGGTATCGTTGATCCAGCTGACCAATATGCTTTAGAAGAAGAGATCATCAGCGCTCTCTATAATTACCGCAATGCTGATGGGCAGAGAGTTTTTTCGGTCGTTCTGCGCAATAAAGAAGCTGCTATTTTGGGCATGGATGGCCCAGAATGCGGTGATTTGATCTACTTTATAGCTGAGGGCTTCAATCGGATCCATGGAGATTCCTTATCCAC
>CABVBB010000490.1 GCA_902496505.1 uncultured Peptococcaceae bacterium | reverse complement strand
TTTATCCAGCCGTTTGATCGGAACAATGGGACTGCATACTTTCTGGCTATTCATTATTTTGTTTATCTTGCTGCTGAGCAATTTGACCAATACCGTAGCGGTCACTTGTATTTTTATCCCGATCATGTATACGGTAGCGGGCCAAACAGGTATGAATTTGGTTTTGCTGACAGCGTGCATCAACTTTGTGGGCAATATCTGTTTGCTTTCACCAGCCTGCTGTATGAATGCAGCCATGCTGTATGGGCAAAAAGAATGGCTGACAACAAAATTTTGCACAGGCTTTGCAGCATTTGTTTTTGTGACCATGTATTTGGTGATGATCGGCATTGGATTGCCGCTGGGCAATATTTTGCTGTAAGACGACAGCTAAAGGATGCGTCAGTCTGTAAAGCGGTAGTACGTATCAGAGAAGAAATCCAGGATCTTCTTTTTAAAAAAAGCTGCTTCTGGTGTTAAGGATCTGTTTTTAGCAAAGGCCATCAGATGAACGATCTTGATGGATTCTTTAAAAGGGATAACGACACGGCTGCGTTTTGCCGTCAAGGATAATTCTTCCCATTCTTTATCCGGAACGCAGGCGATCACCGCTGCCTTGTTTTGCTCCACATAGTCGTTGCAGACTGTGTGCAGGTTGGTGATATAGCGCGGCTTATGGATATGTTGAAAGTCATTTTCCTTGAGTACCGAAAAAAACAGCGAGGGTTCATTGACAGAAGTTTGAAAGGACGCTAGAGGAACGTAATTGAGCGCAGTGAGGGCAATGTTTTTTTCTTTGGCCAGCGGGTGGCTGCTATTGATGCTCAATCCCAAATAATCTGAGCAAAGCACATAGATGTCATAGTCTTTGAGCAGGGGAACATAAAACTGCAGGCTTTTGTCGCCGCAGGCGAGGAAGAAAAAATCGTAGTCGCTCTCTTGCGCTGAAGTATTTTGAAAGATCTTGTTTAAGGCATTGCCTTCGTATTCGTATAAAGAAAAAGCCAGTGAAGGCTCCTGTTCGGTGAGTTCAGCGATGATATGCCGCAGGCGTATGGTCATAGAGCAAACAGAAGCGATCGTAATGGTATGGACACCAGAACGATTGAGAGCAGCAGGCTGCGGTGAAATATACATTTCCTGCAGAGATTCAACACACTGCCTGACCTGAAGCGCTTTTTCATAGACGATCTTGCCGTCGCCTGTCGGAGCAAAACCGTGCTTCGTACGATATAGTAAAGGAACGCCTAATTCGGCTTCCAGGTTTTTGATCGATTTGGAGATGTTTTGTACAGAGGTATAGAGGCTTTGGCTAGCAGCGTGCATATTTTTCTGCTGAATGACTTCTGTTAAGTAGATCAACTGCTCCAAACGCATGGCTGATCAGCTCCTTTGGGTAATATATTAAAATTATGCCATGTCGAATAATGAAAGTCAACTTGATGAAATATGTCAAAAAACGTTGCTAAGATGAACAGTATATCGATTTGATAGAGAGTGGCAAAGCAGGCAGCATTGATAAGGAGGAGAATAAAATGGGCAAGAAAAGAGCAATGATGTTAGGACTGGACGGCGCGGATCCGTTTGTTATCAGAAGATTGATCGATATGGGCAGACTGCCAAATTTTAAAAGGGTGTTGGAAGAGGGCACTGCTCATAGAGATTGGAACATGCTGGGGGCCTTTCCCAGCGTTACGCCACCAAACTGGGCTTCTTTAGCCACTGGCAACTGGCCTCGGACCCATGGCATCACGTGTTATGAAAATCATACATTGGGCAAAGATCTGGGGGTGTCAGACCTTAACTGGGATTCTCGCAGGGTGGAATCTGAACTGATTTGGGAGACATTCGCCAGAGAAGGCAAGCGTTGCATCATGATGAATTACTGCGAGGCCTGGCCGCCGCGTCAGTTAGGCGATAAAAATATTTTTATTGACGGGACAGGCGTTATTCCTTTCATGCGGTGTGTCGCGGATTACCAAAAAATCGTTTGGATGGAAAAGGGCGATTTTCCCATTGAAGAACAACTCCATGAAATGAAAGATTCCAACAGTGATTGTGTTGTGACCGGTGAACAATTCGAGAAGATGGCCAAGGAACGTGGCGAAGAAGAAGCGGATGATGACTTTGAGCCGATGGTAGAGCATAGTATGGCAGTGGTACCGCCGTTTCAGCGTAAACGGCCTAAAGATGGGGAAGCAGACCGGATCCGTACGCCGCTGAAAGAGCCAGAAAACTGGGGGCGTGAACTACCTGACGGCGCGCTTGCTGCAGTAGTGCCGTTGAATAACAGCACGGTACGCCGCTATTTTGTCGTTCATGGCGATACGATCACCGTTTATAAAAACAGGCGGGCGGATGGCGAAATTTTAGGTAAGGTCCAAAAAGGGGAATGGAGCGATTGGATCTATGATGAGTACAATAAAGAAGATGATGTGATCAAGGTGGCTTATAAAATGCGCTGGCTGGCAGGGGCTACTACTGATACGGCGATCAAACTGTATATTTCCAGTGCGCAGAATATGGATGATGTCTCGTATGTTTATC
>CABVBB010000489.1 GCA_902496505.1 uncultured Peptococcaceae bacterium | reverse complement strand
GCGGTCGTGAGGATTCTGGCTCGGTTTTGCAACGACGACATGCGCTTTTGTCGACAGCCTGAAGCTTATAGGAGGCAGAGCATGAAACACTGGCACAATGAGGAGATCAACGATATTTTAGCGTATCTGCACACCCAGGCTGAGCAGGGGCTGAGCCGCGAGGAAGCAGGGCGCAGGCTGGATCAGGTAGGAACGAATGCTTTGCAGCAGAAGGCCAAGAAACCTCTGTGGCTGGCGTTTTTGGGACAATTCAAGGATTTTATGGTATTGGTCCTGCTGGCAGCGGCAGGCATTTCTTTTTTGCTGGGCGAAGTGGCGGACAGCGTCACCATCTTTGCCATTGTCCTGCTTAATGCGGTGCTGGGTTTTGTTCAGGAATACCGCGCGGAAAAATCTCTGGAAGCCTTGCAGGAGATCGCCGCGCCGGAGGCGGTGGTCTGCCGCAGCGGTCAGTGGGGGCGTACGCCGGCGCAGGGCTTGGTACCAGGCGATATCGTCCGTGTGTCTGCTGGGGACATCGTCCCGGCCGATATTCGTCTGATCCGAGCAGAGCAGCTGGAGATCCAGGAAGCAGCGCTCACCGGCGAATCAGAAGCAGTGCGCAAGCAGGCCGATCATTTGGAGGCAGCCAAGGCTGTGCTGGGCGAACGGCGCAATATGGCTTTTATGGGCACAGTCGTAGTGCGCGGTCAGGCAGAAGGCATCGTTGTCGACACGGGCATGGAGACAGAGATGGGCCGCATCGCGGGACTTTTGCAGAATACCACAGAGGGGCAGACGCCCTTGCAGCGCCGATTGGCTCACATGGGCAAATGGCTGGTACTCTGCTGCATCCTGATCGTGGCCGTGGTGGTCGTGACCGGCATTTATCATGGCGAAGCGCCGTACCAAATGTTTCTGGTAGGCGTTAGTCTGGCGGTGGCGGCTATCCCAGAGGGACTGCCTGCTATCGTGACGGTGGCGCTGGCAGTAGGCGTGCAGCGTATGCTGAAGGAAAAAGCCATCATCCGGCGTCTGCCGGCGGTAGAGACCTTGGGCTGCGCGACTGTGATCTGCTCGGATAAAACAGGCACTCTGACGCAAAATGCCATGACCGTCAGCCAAATTTTCGCCGGCGGCCGTCATTACGATGTGTCAGGGCAGGGCTACCAGCCAGAGGGGGAGATCACAGCCAAGATGCGCGGCGAAGATAATGATGCGGGACTAAAGGCATTGCTGGAATGTGCTGCCCTGTGCAATAACGCTCATTTGGAACCAGAGAAGACCCGCGGGCGTGGGGCGAAAAACTATACTTTGCTGGGCGAACCGACAGAAGGCGCGCTGCTCACGCTGGCGGCCAAGGCCGGTCTGTGGCGGGACAAATTGGACAAAAGTTATAAACGGGTGTATGAGCTGCCCTTTGATTCCAGCCGCAAGCGTATGAGCGTCGTCTGTCAGCAGGGCAGCCGCAGTCGAGTGTACAGCAAGGGCGCGCCGGATTGGCTGTTGGACAGCTGTACGCAGATCTATTGGCAGGGGCAGATCATGCCGCTCACCGCATCACTCAAAGCAGAGGTCATGGCAAACCATGACCGTATGGCGGCTCAGGCGTTGCGGGTGCTGGCCTTTGCCGTCAAGGATACCAAGGCTCTGCGCTGGTCTGAGCAGGAAGCGGAACTGGAGCAGGGGCTGACTTTTCTGGGACTGACCGGTATGATCGATCCTCCCCGTCAGGATGCGCTGCAAGCGGTGCAGCAGTGCCATCAGGCAGGCATCCGTGCGGTGATGATCACCGGCGACCACAAGGCGACTGCTGAAGCGATCGCCGGTCAGCTGGCGATCTGCCAGTCTGGCGATCAGGTCATGACTGGCAGTGAGCTGGATGAATTAAGCGATAAGAAGTTGTCTAAGATCATCGATAAGATCACCGTCTTTGCCCGGGTGACGCCGGAACACAAGCTGCGTATCGTTAATGCCCTCAGGGCCAAAGGTCACGTGGTGGCCATGACCGGCGACGGCATCAATGATGCGCCCGCAGTCAAGGCAGCGGATATCGGTATTGCTATGGGGCGCAGCGGCACGGATGTGACCAAGGAAGCGTCCGATATGATCCTGAGCGACGACCGTTTTGCCACCATTGTCTCCGCTGTGCGGGAGGGGCGGGGCATCTATGACAATATCCGCAAATTCATCCGCTATCTGCTCTCCTGCAATACTGGCGAAGTGCTGACGATGTTTGTGGCTTCGCTCATGGGGCTGCCGATACCCCTTCTGCCGATCCAGATTCTTTGGGTCAATCTGGTCACCGACGGTCTGCCGGCTATGGCGCTGAGTGTCGACCCTATCGCCAAAGATGTGATGGAACAAAAGCCCCGTCCGCCAGAGGAAAGCATCTTTGCCCACGGTCTGGTCTACAAGATCGCCCTGCGGGGCATGCTCATCGGCGCGGCGTCTCTGGCGGCGTACATCCTAGGCTATTATTTCAGTGCTGGTTCTATGACGGCCGCCCGCACCATGGCTTTTGCCACCCTGGTCTTTTCACAGCTT
>CABVBB010000488.1 GCA_902496505.1 uncultured Peptococcaceae bacterium | reverse complement strand
CCGCCAGCCACAGCAGCGGTCTCAGCGCCTGGCGGCGTCTGATGTCGATCTGCTCGAAGCAGACCTCCTTCAGCACTTCTTTTTCCATATCTAATAGCAGCATCCCGTCGGGCTGATAGACCAGCCAATACTCTAGAAGCTGCCTGCGGACATTAGGCAGCGTCGGCGAGGTCTGCTGACCTGTTTTGACTTCGACGATATAGCGCTTGAATCCTTTGCGGACCAGCACATCGGCTCGGATGGTGCTTTCGTGCGGTTTGCCGTCGATAGTGATGACGACTTTTTCTCTAAGCTGCACATCCAAGACTGTATAGCCCCATTTCTGCAGAAGCACCACGGCTTTTTTTTCGGCAGCCTTGGCCCGCTTGAGCATCTTCTGCACCTTGTAGCGTTTATAACGGCGGCTGAAAAAAGCCACCAGGATCATTCCTAAAACGATGCCCCAGATAAAAATATCTGTGGTCTTCACCAGGCAGACACCTCCATCTGTTGATAACACACTAGTCCAGCTTTGTGTGCGCCTGCGCCACGATCTCGTCCACATCGACAGTGATCGGCGGCAGGTGCTTGCTGGCCCAGAGCAAATATTCGATATTGCCTTCCGGCCCTTTGATGGGCGAATAGGTGAGGCCGTTGACCTTAAGCCCGATCTCTGCACACAGATCCAAGATCTTGTGGATGACCTGCTTATGGACCAAAGGATCGCGCACCACGCCTTTTTTGCCCACATGCTCGCGGCCAGCTTCAAACTGGGGTTTGATCAGTGCTGCCACTTGCCCGTCCTCTTTAAGCAGCGGCACAGCTGGCGGCAGGATCTTGTCCAGCGAAATGAAAGCCACATCTGTGGTCACGAAATCCAGCGGTTCGCCGATATCCTCCGGCGTCAGATAGCGGGCATTAGTCTTCTCCATATTGATGACGCGCTCATCGGTGCGCAGCTTCCAATCCAACTGATTGTAGCCCACATCGATGGCGTAGACCTTCACCGCGCCGTTTTGCAGCGCGCAGTCGACAAAGCCGCCGGTGGACGCGCCGATATCCGCCACCACCTTGCCCGTAAAATCCAGATCAAAGGCCTGGATAGCCTTTTCCAGCTTGAGACCGCCGCGGCTGACATAGGGCAGATCATTGCCCAAAATGCGGATCTCCAGCTCAGGATCGATCTCTGTGCCAGCCTTGTCGATCTTTTTGTTATCGACCAGGACCTGTCCAGCCATGATCAAAGCTTTGGCTTTCTCGCGGCTTTTGACCAGCCCTTTTTCCACCAAAGCCACATCCAAACGCATTTTTGCCATGCCTTACTCTGCCCCCTCTTCGTCCAGCGCCAGCGCTTGAGCGATACGAGCGGTGATCTTTTCTGCGGTCAGGCCGCAGTCATCCTTCAGTCGTTCGGTCGCACCGTGAGCCACAAAGCCGTCTTCGATACCGATACGCAGAACAGGCGGCACAGGCTGACCCTTATCGTTCAAAAGCTCCAGTACAGCACTGCCGAAGCCGCCGGCCAGGATACCTTCTTCCAAGGTGACCACCAGCTTTTTCCTTGCGGCATGCGCCAAGATGGCTTCTTCATCCAGAGGCTTGACGAAACGGGCATTGAGCAAGGTCGAACAGAGGCCATAGCGCGCCTGCAAAAGTTCGGCTGCTTCCTCAGCTACTGCGACCATGCTGCCTACTGCTAAGAGGGTGATCTCGCCGCCGTCAGACAGCAGCTCCGCCTCGCCGATCGCCAGCTTTTTAAGCTCACCATCCAGCGTCACGCCGCGGCCTTCGCCCCGCGGATAACGGACAGCTGCCGGCTTGCCGCAGTCCAGCGCCGTATAGAGCATATGCTGCAGTTCATTTTCATCCTTTGGTGCCATGACGATCATATTGGGGATCTGGCGCAGATAAGCCAGATCGAACACACCATGGTGCGTCGGACCATCATCGCCCACCAGCCCTGCCCGGTCGATGGCCAAGACTACCGGCGCCTGCTGCAGCGCCACATCGTGGATCAATTGGTCATAGGCGCGCTGCAAAAAGGTGGAGTAGATCGCCACCACTGGCTTGAGCCCATCCAGCGCCATAGCAGCCGCCATGGTCACAGCGTGTTCCTCTGCGATCCCCACGTCCACGACCCGCTTGGGGAACTCATCGGCAAATTTGCTCACGCCTGTTCCCAGCCCCATGGCAGCCGTGATACCCATGATGCGCTCATCTTCTCTGCCTAAACGGATCAATGTATCCGCAAAAACGTCGGTATAGGACGGCGCTTTTTTGTGGCTGATGATCTGCCCGGTCGCGATATCAAAGGGGCTGACGCCGTGGAATTTGTCTGGATTGGCTTCCGCCGGTGCGTAGCCTTTGCCCTTTTGGGTGATGACGTGGATGAGGATGGGTTTATTGATCTGCTTGGCGTTTTCCAGCACCTTGATCAGTTCCGGCAGATCATGGCCGTTGACCGGGCCGAAATATTTGATGCCCAGCTCTTCAAAAATGGTGCCCGGTACCAGCAAATATTTAAAAGAGTCCTTCAGACGATCGGCGACTTT
>CABVBB010000487.1 GCA_902496505.1 uncultured Peptococcaceae bacterium | reverse complement strand
ATGGGCAGGCTACTATTTTTCATCGCTGTAGTGGGATCAAAAATCCTTTTGTGTAAAGGATTTTCGTTAGTTTTCTTTTTGCTGCTGTTTTGGATCAAAGGGAAGCAATTAGGCTATAACAGTGAACGATGGGATAATTTCTTTTTGCAGCTGTCCCCACAAGCAGTCCAGCAATATACCATTGCCATTTACATAACGTCGGCAGTCCTTTCGTCTGTTATCAGTTACTTTATCCTTGAAGCGGCTTCTTGCCAATACAGTCTGACAATCGCCATTTTGCTTTTTGCAGGTGGTTTGGCGATCACCGCTTACAGGTGGCGCACAAAAGGAAAAGAGCATCTTTTGAAACGGTATCAGGAAATACCCAACACGATATTATCCCGAAGGAATGGAGAAAAAATCGAAAATGAGTGAACAAGTTATTTTAAGAGCATTTCAAAAGTCAGACCGCCCGGCACTGGAAAATGTCGTGCGGGAAACGTGGAAGTATGACCGCTTCTGCTCCCCTAAAACAGCTGCGAGAATGGCAAAAGTATATTTGAACAGCTGCCTTACGAACCAAACCTTTACCAGGGTTGCAGAAATAGACGGCGAAGCTGTCGGTATTATCATGGGGAAAGATATTCAGAACCACAAATGCCCATTTTCCCTACGTATGAAATGGCTAAATTCTATTATTTCGCTTTACCTATCCAAAGAAGGGCGGGAAATCTCCAAAATATTCGAGTGCATACAAGGGATCGATAAAGAATTACTTTCCGCTTGCAAAAAAGACTACAAAGGCGAGCTGGCATTTTTTGCAATAAGTGAGAAATGCCGCGGAAAAGGATTGGGACGTAAATTGTTTGAATCAGTTGTAGCGTACATGCGATCACAAGATATTTCGGAGTTTTATCTGTTCACAGATACCAGCTGCAATTATCCGTTCTACGAACATCTGGGTTTGACAAGACGCTGCGAAAAGAAACAGGTCATTGATGTAAAGGGAGAAATAGGCGATATGACCTTTTTCATTTATGACTATCAAATCGCCGCAGAGGAACAAAGAGGAGCAAAATGAAAAAACGCATCCTGATCGTGCTCTACATTTTAATGGTGCTGTTCGGTTTGTTCGGCATCTATACCTTTATCTTTAAATCCACTCCAACCGACGATATATAAAAACCAAAATCCGCTTCGCTCAAAACACTGCTGGCTTATCCCCAAGACTAGACCCGCACCAAAAAACGCCGCAGACTTTTCCTCCAGCAAAAGGAAAGATCTGCGGCGTTTGCCGTATGTTTTATTCGCTTAACGCTTTCAGCGCGTCGGCTGCTTCTTCGTGACCTTGGTCGGCGGCTTTTTTGTACCATTCTCTGGCCATCTGGTCATCTTGGGTGATGCCCAGGCCCTGCTGGCACATCTGGCCCATGACGAACTGCGCGTCGGCCATACCCTGATCAGCGGCTTTGAGGAACCAGTTGAGCGCTTCTTTGGGGTCTTCTTCGACGCCCTCGCCGTCTAAATAGCACAGACCCAAATTGAACTGCGCGGCGGGGTGCTCTTTTTCTGCGGCTTCACGGTACCAGCGGATCGCTTCGGCAAAATCCTGCTCCACGCCCAAGCCTTCACTGTAGCAAATGGCCAGATTGATCTGGGATTCGACGTGGCCTTTGAGCGCGGCCAGCTCGTACCATTTGGCAGCTTCGGCAAAATCCTGCTCGCAGCCTTGGCCAAAGGTGTAGCACTCCGCCAGATAGTGACGGGCGCGGGTATGGCCTTTTTCAGCGGCGATGCGGAAATATTTGACCGCCTTCTCCATATCCTGAGGGACCTCGTTGCCTTCATAATACATCATTGCCAGGGTGTAACTGGCGTTCAGATTGCCCTGCTCGGCGGATCTGAGATACCACTCCATGGCCTTGTCAAAGTCTTTTTCCATGCCGGCGCCGTGGTGATAGCACATTGCTAAATTGAACTGCGCTCTGGCAAACCCTTCCTCAGCGGATGATTTCAGCTCCTCCAGCTGTTCGGGATTCATATTGATTTCCATGCTGCTGCCTCCTCTATCTCAAGAACTTCTTGATCGATTCTTTGCGAATACTTTCATTGTAAACAATTTTGCCTGAGCCGCCTAGAGCTATTCGGCGAAAAGTCAACAATTTTTCTTATACGATAACTCAGCCTGCTCGTGAAAGGCGCGGCTTATACAAAAAACGCTGGCCTGCGTAAAAGCAGGTCAGCATTTTTGATGCCCCAGGGCTTATTCAGCAGGGGTATTCTCACCGTCAGCTGGTGTGTCGGTATTTCCCTCAGCAGGGGCATCGCCCTCTGCACCGTCAGCTGGCTGACCGTCTTTGTTGGCGTCATCAGCCGGTTCGCTGGCTTCTGGCAGCGGAGCATTGGGATCTAAGTCAGCATTGATATATTCGATCTCCGCTTCATTTTCCAGTTTCTCCAGCAATTCATTGACTTTCTTGGTGAACTCCGGTTTAATCAACTGAGATCTAATGCCCGGCTCCATCTCAGCAAATTCTTCATCAGTAGAAGGTC
>CABVBB010000486.1 GCA_902496505.1 uncultured Peptococcaceae bacterium | reverse complement strand
CCGTAAGCGGGCCGCAAAGCTTCTTCATTGACGGCAATAAAACCGTAACTTTTGGGATCAGGCCGCATGGTCGAGGCATCCTTGAGCGAATAGATATGCTCACTGCTGTAGCCCAGCGCCTCCACCCGCACCTGCACCCAAGTATCGTTGACCTTGAGCCGCAGCTTATCGCCAATATGGATGTCATTGGCTTGGGCAAACTGCTTATCCAGCACAGCGCCGCCGCGGCTCTTCAGCGCACCATCTGTGATATACGGCTTATCCAGCTCATGGCCGAAACGAGCCGCATAGATACGCAGGGTCGGTGTCCCGGCGATATCCACGTCTGCATCGATCACGAAGCGTTTTTCCGCCTGTGCCACGCCCTCCACCTTCTCAAGCCGCCACAGGTCCCGCTCCGATGGGTTCACTGTGCTCACCCAATAATCCGCTACCGCCGTTTGTTCGAATAATCGCTGCGATTGGTTCTGGATGGTCAGCCAGCAGCTGTCCAAGCTGACGATGATGGCCGCCGCTACCATGACCATGATAAAGATGGAGACGAACTGCGCCAGCGAATGCTTCATGTCCCGCAGGGATTTCATCAAGAGAGCGCTCTTTACCATTGGATCGCCTCGACATCCTCTGGATGGTCATTGACCGTGTCCTCGTAGATCTCGCCGTCGCGCATATGGAGGACCCGATCGGCCATAGCCGCTATAGCCGCATTGTGCGTGACGATGATGACCGTTTTATTCATCTCATGGCCGATCTCCTGGATCAGCTTGAGCACCTTGCGGCCCGTATCCGAATCCAGTGCGCCGGTAGGTTCGTCGCAAAGGAGGATGTCGGGATTTTTCGCCAAAGCGCGGGCAATAGAGACCCGCTGCTGCTCACCGCCGGAAAGCTGACTGGGAAAATTGTTTTTGCGCTCGCTTAAGTCTACTCGCCCCAAGATCTCCTCCGCGTCCAAAGGCTCCGCACAGATCTCCTTAGCCAGCTGGACATTTTCCAAGGCCGTCAGATTGGGCACCAGATTGTAAAACTGAAAAACAAAGCCGATCTTGTTGCGCCGATACTCTGTCAGCGCCCGCTCCTCCATCGCCGCTATGTCCTGGCCGTCGATCAAGATCGCACCAGAGGTCGGCGAATCCATGCCGCCCAAGAGATTGAGCACGGTGGATTTGCCCGCACCGCTCTGCCCCAAGATCACCGTAAACTCGCCCCGCTCCAGGGCAAAGCTGATGTCCCGCACCGCACGGATCACACTGTCTCCCACCTGATAATCCCGCTCGACCTGGCGAAATTCAATAAAGCTCATCACACGGCCTCCTTCTGTTAACCAACAGGTGTTGTTTGTTTTATAATTATGTAGTATAGTGAAATCATATCCGAGAATCAATCAACAAATTCGTATTTGTGTCAATTATATAACACACACCTTACTATTGTTGTTTATATTGCAAAATTCACTTTATCCAAGTGAAAGGAGTCCTCACCATGCCCGCCGCTAACCACCGCGATGACCGGCGCGTCCGGATGACCCGCCGACTGATCAAGGACAGTTTTCTCACGCTGCTGCGTCAAAAAAATATTGCCAAGATCACTGTCAAAGATATCTGTCTCGGCGCTGACATCAACCGCGCCACCTTTTACGCCCATTACGAAAGCGTCTATGATCTCCTGCACAAAATGGAAGATGAACTGGCGGAAAATATCTGCACCATCCTCAAGCTGGACAATACGCCTTCCCTCGATATGACTGTGGCCAACTGCCAAGCACTCCTGGAGCACATCAAAGCACATGAAGAATTCTGCATGGTCGTCATCAATCTGAGCGGCGACACGTATTTCCAAGACCGCATCATGGCTTTGATCGGCGAACCCACCGTCCAACTGCTGGAACAAACACTGCACCTTCCCCAAGAAGACGCCCGCCTTTATCTCGTCTACCAATTTGCCGGCTACTTTGCTATCATCCGCGAATGGGTCGCCACCGGCATGACCCGCTCCATCACCGATATGGCCCACCTCATGACCGATCTCAGCCCCTTCTCCCATCAAATTTCTTGACCGATCAGGAAGAACGTCGCTGACAGTAGCATTCTTCTTGCCATATCTTGTCTGTTCATATTATAATATTATCGACCATTTCTCTGAAAGGAGGCCCTGCTGAATGCGTATCGCTATTTGTGATGATGAGATCAGTGTACAGCAAAGCCTAGCCAAGCTCTTGCACCTCGCCTATGATGAAAATGACCTCGCTTGGCATGAACCGAACTGCTTTGACGATGCTGAGTCCCTGCTGGATGCGCTGCGTCAAGGGGAGCGTTTTGACCTATTCTATCTGGACATCGAAATGCCTGGCCAATCCGGTATGGAAGCGGCAGCCTATATCCGCGCCCACGATCGCCAAACGCAGATCGTCTTTGTCACCAGCCATAGTGAACAAGTCTATGACGCTTTCCTGGTCAACCCCTTAGATTTTTTAAGAAAGCCCCTTGATTGTCAGCGTTTCTTGAAAACCTTTCAGCGATTTTTAGACAATTACCG
>CABVBB010000485.1 GCA_902496505.1 uncultured Peptococcaceae bacterium | reverse complement strand
GATAAACAAAATAATGAATAGCCAGAAAGTATGCAGTCCCATTGTTCCGATCAACGGCTGGATAAATCCTGCTACAAGATCTGGAATACCTGTCCTGGTCTCTGTTAAAGCACTGGCCATCGTAAACATGCACCCCATCATGATCGGCAGATCCCAAATGACGCCCCGAGCAAAAAGCTCACCAAATTCAAACATATTCTCACCGTCTACCTTGATCAAGATCGCTGCCAGAACTAATAAGAGTCCCCAGCCGCAGCTGCCCATGATCGTAAAGAATTGTTTCATCCCACCTCCCTCTGGTAATACGCTTGGAGCTAAAAGTCCCAGCACAAACAAGGCAAATAAAATCACTGTTATTTTCTGCTTTGTATTTAGGGGAGTCTCGTCTCTGACCAATAGGTCTTTTTTGAGCAGCGGTGAAATATCCGGCTTCAAGACAAATCGTGCAAAGAGCAGCCACAGCGCCAGAAGTATCGTGCCGCAAGGAAAAGCCCAGATAAAATAGCGCAGTGCATCAAAGGTCAGCTCACCGCCTGAGGCCGCTGTCAAAAGACCGAAATTTCCTACAACGCCAGTTTGAAAAGGTGAGACAAAACCGCCCATGGTCGACATATACAAGACGCCGGACAACATGATCATAGGCCATTTATCCCCCGGCTTGTAGCCGACAGCTGGGAATAACTCAAACAGCATCCCCCAAATAATGATGCAGGGCGGCACAAAATTGACCAACAGCGATACCAGATAAGCTGTAAACATCAGCATGGCCGATAACAGCCAGGGCCGGCCTTCAAGAACTTTCAGCGTCACCAGCCAGTTGATCAGCTTAGCCGCAACACCTGAATCCTGCAGCATCTGAGCAAAGATCAAAACAGCAAAGACATACAAAACCACTTCATGACCTATGGCCTCTTTCAAAACGCCGCCCACGGTGTCAAATTTGCTGAACCCCAGAGCGATCAAGGCCATAAAGCTTGGTATCGTCATGCCAAAATTTAAATAACCAAAGATCAGCCCAACGAAGATCACAACGATCGTCGTGCCATATTGGCTCAGCGGCCCTAACGCTGGACAAAATGCTGCACCAAAAATAAGTCCTATCATGATGGCCAGCTTGAAATAATAACGCATCCCGTGATCTGTATGCACATTTGGAATAAGATCGCCCCCTTTCACGGCAGGCTGCTAGATCATATGTCAGCAGCCTGCCTATTTTTGCCCAAAAACTTTTTTAAAGGACTCTGCTGGCTATAGGCCAGCCAATGCCCAGAGAAATGATAAAGGTCAGGATCAAAGCAATACTGCCGTAAATATAAAGATACTTCTTTGGCAGCCAGCCGTCATTGGCATGCATCAGCGCACCACAAGGAGATGAAGACGGCAGCAGTATGGCGTAGTCCACGAACAAGACGAAGCAAGCTACAAAAGCTACCGGATTCAAGCCCAGATCCATGCAGAAGCCATAAGAAAGGGGCACCATGATCGCAGATACGACTGTGTTATTGACTAAATTGGTAAAGATCAAGGCGATGCCCATAAAAGTGATCAGAAAAGCCCAGCTGCTCATGCCGCTGAAAACCGGCGTCAACAGCCCTTTGATATACAACGATACGCCCAGCTCAGGCTTATTGAGGCCCGAAGCCAAGATCACGGCTGTACCATACATGAGTACCACAGGCCACATGACATTTTCTGATACCAACTTTTGAAAGGTGGTGAAAGGTTTGCCGTCAACCCTCAGCAGGCAGGCTATGCCTACCATCAATATACAAGCGCCTGCTACCCCCAGCTTATTGCAGAATTCAAAGGGCAGCGAGCCTTTTGGGAAAAAGCTGGGCCCCATAAAGAGGACGAATAATATGCCAAATAACAGCAGGCTGAGCTTTTGCTGCTTATTCATCGGCGGTACTTCATTTTTGCCCGGATCATAATTCTTCATCAAAGACGTATCGACTTGGGCAACATATTTCAAAAATAGTAAGGTCATGATGTAAACAGCTGTGATGACGGTAAAGGAAAAGATCATATAGGCACTATAGCTGAAAGTTCCGTCATAAGCTCCGTTAGAGCCCGCTGCCAAAAGCCGAAGTTAGCGATTATTGCTGTATGGAAAGGAAATACCAGCGTTGCTATCGTGGAATAAAATCCTACAGCAAAGCAGAAAAAGGCGGGCATTTTGTCTCCCTTATGATAGCCGACCTCTTCGCAGATCGAAACCGCCAGTCCTAAAAACAGTACGATCGTTGCAATGCCGCCAATGATCGCTGAACAGACCATATCGGCCAGCAAAACGACATTGACCAATACCCAGGGTCTGCCTTTACTCCATGGTCTAGATACCGACCATTTGGCGATCCAATGGGTCAGATCACTGGTACTCAAGATGCCGATAGCGATCATCAGCCATAAACACATCCCCACTGTCCCATTGCTCATGACCATTCCCCACGCAGCGGTCACTGTCGTAAAATCTGTAAACCCCAACATGACTAAAGCAATGAGCGCCGGCCAGATCAGATCGGTGGTGCACCAGCCATAAATAGCCCCA
>CABVBB010000484.1 GCA_902496505.1 uncultured Peptococcaceae bacterium | reverse complement strand
AAGATTCGGAGATCATTTATGTGACTATTGACGATATCTATACCTTTGCTATGCAGAGCAAAAAGCATATGTACAGCATGATCGAGCAGCGAGATTCCCGCTACAATCTCTGTCTGCAGGCCATCCTCGAGCGGCAGACCGAATCCAGCCCGCTGAAGCTGTACCATTTCCTGCTCAACATGACCCAGCTTTACGGTCAAGAGACCGCTGACGGCATTTTACTAGAGACCCTGCCCAGCCGCAATGATATCGCCTCCTTCCTCGGCATTCACCGCAGCAATGTCACCCGCTACCTGAGCGACCTGGAGCAGGCGGGCATCCTCGTCAAGATCAACAAAGGCATCCTGCTCAAAGACCAGGAACGGCTGGAGGAGCTGATAGAGGCCGAACGGGAAGAAGAATAGGAGCATAACGGCTCGTCCTAAGCACCGCTTGAGCGGTGCTTTTTTACTGCCCTGAAAATAATTTGTCAAAAGCGGGCTAAATGTTGCAGCCAACAACGCAGATATTTTTATAACTGTTATAATAATAGCCATAGGAGCTCCCCAAACAATACTGAATGAGGATTCGAGGAGGAAAATTATCATGGCTGCAAAAACAGAAAAAAGCAGCCTTATGGTGTGGGTACACGTCATCGTTATGTTTATCTTATTATCTGGCGGCTGGTTCTTACCGACGCTTGCGACTATCACACCATTTGGCATGAAAATCTTATTTATCTTTATCGGTTTGATCTATGGCTGGATCTTTATCGATCTGGTTTGGCCCAGCTTGGCGGGTCTGGTCTTTTTGACCCTGGCTGGTGTGGGATCGGCGAAGGCGGTCTTTGGCCAAGGCTTTGGCAGTGAAATCGTCTTACTGATCATTTTCTTTGGAATATTTACGAAATGGCTGGAGGAAATCGGCCTGACCAATACCTTTGCACAATGGGTACTCAGCCGCAAGTTCCTGAGCGGCCGTCCTTACTTGTTCATCTTTACGCTGCTTTTTGTGACCTTCATGTGCGGCTTCTTCGTGGGCATCTACGCCACCATCTTTCTGATGTGGGGCATCTGCTACAAGATGCTGGTCAACCTGGGCTATGGGAAACGGGATAAGACCAGCGCCTTCTTCTTGATCGGCGTGGCTTACGTCTCCATCATGGGCATGACCATCAAGCCCTGGAGCGGCTGGTCCATGCTGGGCACCAACGCTATGACTAATGCCACTGGCCTGGTCTTTGAGTTTTTGCCCTACAGCACCTTTATGCTGGTCATTTCTTTAGCCAGCACGCTTCTTTACATGCTGGCCGGCAAATTCATCATCCGCATCGATGTATCCAAGCTCAAGACAGCGGATTATGCCAAACTGGCTGGTGAGATCAAATACACCACCGAGCAAAAGATTGGAACAGCAATGCTGCTCTTCATCTTAGTTGCTTTGTATCTGCCCAGCACCTTGACCAAAGGCAGCGCGCTCTACAATTTCCTGAACAACTTAGGCGCTGTGGGCATCATCGGTATCGTCACCGTCCTGCTTTGCCTGATCAAGCTCAATGGAGAGCCTTTGATGAATTTCAGCAAAGTCGCCGCCACTGGTGTGCCTTGGAACATGATCTGCCTTTTGGCCTGCGTTGGTCCTTTGAGCAGCGCGATCATGAGCGAGGATGCCTATATCACCCAAACTGTTATCGTTGCTTTAAAGCCTGTCTTGGCTGGCAAAAGCCCCATGGCTATGTACATCCTGCTGACAGTTGCCTGTGTGGTACTGACGCAGTTTATGAATAACTCTGTTCTTTTGATCGCGCTGACCCCAATGATGTGCAAGTTAGCCGCTTTGGTCGGTGCCAATCCTTTCATCATCACCGCTTTGCTGGTCTTTGGCCTGTCTGCCGCGATGGCCACCCCTGGCGCTTCTTCCCGTGCCGGCCTGGTCTATGGCAACAGCGAATGGATCGCTACCAAGGATGCATACTTCCAAGGTATCCTGTCCGTTGTCTGCGTCCTGGTCGCGCTGCTGGTCATCGGCCTGCCTTTAGGTATGTTGCTGTTCAACTGAGCAGTGATATAAATTTTATAAGTTCAATCCAAATTTAGGAGGAAAAAAACATGTCAACTGCACAAAAAGTATTTGTCATTGGCCTGGATGGTATGGACCCCAGCCTGACTAAAAAGTTCATGGACAAAGGCCTCATGCCTAACGTCAAAAAATTGGTCGAAGCGGGTTCCGCTCGCGAAGATCTCGTTTTATTAGGCGGTCAGCCGACCGTTACCCCGCCCATGTGGACCACTCTGGCCACTGGCGCTAACCCTGGTACCCACGGCATCACCTGCTTCTGGAACCAAGATCCCGATCATCTGGATTCTATCGTTTACAACCTGGATTCCCGTATGTGCCATGCTGAGCAGCTGTGGAACGTCACTGCTGAAGCTGGTATGAAAACACTGGTTTGGCATTGGCCTGGTTCCAGCTGGCCACCATCTTCCGACAATGAGAACCTCTATGTTGTCGATGGTTCTCAGCCTGCTGCCGTTCAAATGAGCACCGCCAGCGTTGACTTCGAGAAATACGCTAT
>CABVBB010000483.1 GCA_902496505.1 uncultured Peptococcaceae bacterium | reverse complement strand
TGGTAAATTTTTTATAAATTCATCAGAGTTTCGTCAGATTCTTGTAAGATATGGCTGATATAATCGGGATTACACTAAGGGTAAAAAGACGTGAGGGCGTCTCTAAAAATATTAGACATAGGAGTGTAGAAATGGGTAAATTAACGGGTAAGTTCAAAAAGCTATCGAAGACGAAAAAAATCGCAGCAGCAGTGGTTGTAGCGGTCGTAGTTGTGGGCGGCTGTTCGGTACTGAATAATAAGAATAAGAGCGCTGATCTAGGGGCGATGGTCACGACCATGCCGGTGCTGCAGCAGGACATCATGGACAGCATCACGCTCAAAGCGCCGTTAGAAGGAACAGACACCATCGAAGTGGTCAGCAATCTGCACTACAAGGTCACCCAGATCAATGTCAAGGAAGGCGATCAGGTGACCAAAGGACAGGTTTTGGCGGTATTAGACAGCAAAGCGATGCAGGATGAGCTGCAATCAGCTCAGGAAGCGCTGGATCTGGCAGAAAGTCAGTATAAAGACAGCATCAAAAATGATCAGATCGCTTATGACAAGGCGATGGATGAACTGAAAAATGCCGAGAAGCAGTTAGAGCGCAACAAAGTCCTCTTTGATGCCGGCGGCGTTTCCAAGGAGCAATTAGAGCAGAGCACGCAGGCTTACGAAAACGCCAAACGGACTGTGGGACTCTATGAAGTGGATGCCAGCGGCAATGTCAGCGGCAGCGCCTACAACCGTCAGAATATCGAGGCGGCCAGAAATGCTCTGGCCCGCAAGAAGGAAGCGATCGAAGACGGCCAGATCAAGAGCACCATTGACGGTACAGTCACTCGCGTAAACATCAAAGAAGGCCGTTTTGCCGACGAGACCGATGACAAGAAGCCGATGTTCGTCATCGAAAATCTGGATCATCTGCAAATGAAGGTCAACGTCAGCGAGTATGATATTGCCCGTGTACAAGTGGGGCAGCCCGTTGTGATCTCCGCTGATATTTTGGGCGGCGATACCGTAGAGGGCGTGGTCTCCCGCATCTCACCAACAGGCGAACAGAGCACTACTGGCACGGAGCGTGTCATTCCGACCGTGATCGATGTGGTCAGCAGCAATGATAAATTGATCGCTGGCATCAACGCGAAGGCAGAGATCCAGATCAAGGAAGCCAAGGATGTTTTGGTCGTGCCGATCGAAGCGCTGGTGGATAACGGCGACGGTCAGAAGCAGGTGTATAAAGTCGGTGAGAACAAGATCGTGCAGGCGATCGATGTGACCACCGGTGTAGCCAATGACTTGAACGTGGAGGTCCAAGGCGACGGTTTGGCCGCAGGCGACCAGGTCATCCTGAGTCCGCAGGGCATCACAGACGGCATGCAGGTCAGCGTTATGGGCGCAATGTAAGCAGCCGGGGAGGAATGGAAGAATATGCAGGAGATCATCAAGGTTGAAGATTTATGCAAGACATATGATTCCGGCGTGGTGCAGGTCAACGCGCTGAAGCACATCAATATCACCATCGAACAGGGCGAATTCGTCGCCATCATGGGCCATTCTGGTTCAGGCAAATCCACACTGATGAATATCCTGGGCTGCTTGGATCGGCCGACGGCGGGCCACTACTATTTGGACGGCATCGATATCGCTGACCAGACAGCGGATGAACTGTCCGCTATCCGCAATAAAAAGATCGGCTTCGTTTTTCAGGCATTCAATCTGATCCCGCGGACCAGTGCGCTCAAGAATGTCGAGCTGCCGATGATCTATGCCAAGATCCCCACCAAGGAGCGCATTGCGCGGGCGCAGGCCCTGCTGGAAAAGGTCGGCTTGGGCGAGCGTATGGATCACATGCCCAATGAGCTTTCAGGCGGTCAGAAACAGCGTGTGGCCATTGCCCGCGCACTGGCTAATGAACCGCCTATCCTCTTGGCTGACGAACCTACCGGCAATCTGGATTCGGCTTCGACGACAGAGATCATGGAGTTATTCACCCAGCTCAACGAAGAGGGCGTTACTGTGATCATCGTCACCCATGAGGATGACGTCGCCGCCTTTACCAAGCGGGTGCTTTGGTTCGAGGACGGCAATCTGCTGTCTGATAAAAAGGTGGTGAAGAAGCAATGATGCTTTTACTGGAAAACCTCAAATTGGCGCTTTCCGCCATCCGCGTCAATAAGATGCGCTCCTTTCTGACCATGCTGGGCATCATCATCGGCATCAGCGCAGTCATCGCCATCGTCTCTATCGGCGATACCATGCGTTCGGTTATCGCCGATGTGTACAATGACGTGGGCATCAACCGCGTCTTGGTCTATGTCGGTTATGTCGAGGATTACCGCATGAGCGATGATTTTACGCTGGATGATATGGAAACGGTCAAAGAAGCGTTCAGCGACCGTATCGAATATATCGACCCTAACCACGGGGAATCGGTCAATATCAATCATGGCAATACGACGCTCAAAGCCAATATCAGCGCCATCGCTGCGGATTATGACAAGTCACAGCCTATGAATATCCTCTATGGCCGCATGATCAATCAAAGCGATATCAATTCTGCTAAGCATCATATTG
>CABVBB010000482.1 GCA_902496505.1 uncultured Peptococcaceae bacterium | reverse complement strand
ATTTGCTGATCAGCCAGCAGCTGGAACGTATGGAGCATATGCTGCGGGAAATGTATATCACCAATCAGGAGCTTTTCAAAAGCATCATCATGTATTGCCGCGAACATACTGAAGACTAAAAAATAAGCGATCCTGTCAAATTTACAGCAGGATCGCTTATTTTGCTTTTGTCGTATGCAATTAGTTTACATAACATTGATTATGCGAAGTAACATTGATAAAAAAATAAGGCACCACCCTGTGCGCTTATTTTTTAAAGAGCCGTTTGAATTTTTCTTTGCGGATCAAACGATTGAGTTTTTTCAGGTTTTCCTGCTCGATCTTGACTTCTTCATCCGTTAATGTGCCGTAATCAGACATATATGACTCGCTGTGCCAGTCGCCGCATTGCAGTTCGCGAATGCCGCAGGACCAAATATCGCCGTACTTTTTGCAGTTGGGACATTCGGAGTTATAACCAGCAGTCAAGCCAAATCCCATAAATTCTTTCGTCTCCAGCTTAGCCCCGCAAATCGGGCATGTTTCAACTTTATAGCTTGGTTTGAACATTTTTTTGCTAACCCCCTGCTTACAATTTATTCATGTACATATCATTATATACCAACTAAGCAAAGAAATTAACTGTTTTGTCATAAGTTTTTATAGGGATTTTCGCCGACAGCTATTAAGCAGCTGTCTATACATGAGATAAATCAGTCGACAATAGTTTTTAATTAATCGACAAAATAGTTACAGCTCCCTTTTTTTGCAGAGCATACAGCAGCTCCTCCACCTCTGGCCACTGCTTGGCGGTGCAGTGTATATCAGCCAGGGCGTCCTGACCGCTGATCGTCTGGATGGTGGCCAAATGTCCCGCCCCCTCCACGATCTTGGTCAGGAAAGTCAATTCTTTGCTGGAAGCCAAATGCAGCCGCTTCTTCACTGCCCCACCTCTTTGCGCAGCAGATCATAAGGATAGACGGGCTGCGTCACAGGGATGCGCACGATCTGCTGCGCATGAGGCGCAGTCTCGATCGCTTGGCCCTGCTCATCATAAAGGGCTGTCAGCGTCTGCTCGAACTGTTTGTACTGCGGGCCGAAAAATTCCACCTTATCGCCCAGCTTGAAATGATTGCGCTGTTCGACGATGGCCATTTGGGCAGCAGGATCATAGTCCAGAACGACGCCGATGAAGTCATATGGTTTGATGTAGCGCGAAGTCTCCAGTGTCAAAGCACCGGTCTCCGGCTTGCCAAAATAAAAGCCGGTGGTGTAGGGACGATGGCTGACCTTTTCCAGTTCCTCCATCCAGTACTGGACATCCTCCAATTGTCCTTTGGCCAAATAGCTGTCGATAGCCTGACGGTAAGCGCGCAGCACAGTAGCCACGTAAAAGGCACTCTTCATGCGGCCTTCGATCTTCAGGCTGTCGATGCCCGCTTCCAGGAGCTCAGGAATACGCGGCAGCAGGCAGAGATCTTGGGAGTTGAAGATATACGTTCCCCGTTCATCTTCCTGAATGGGATAAAACTCCCCAGGGCGCTTTTCCTCCATCAGGTGGTAGTTCCAGCGGCAGGCTTGGGCACATTGACCGCGGTTCGAGTCTCGATCAGTCATGTAGCTGCTCAGCAGGCAGCGTCCCGAATAGGAAATGCACATCGCCCCATGGATGAAGCATTCCAAAGGCATCTGGGTCTTGTCTTTGATCGCGGTGATCTCATCCAGAGACAATTCGCGGGCCAAAACGACGCGCTCTACCCCGCCGTATTCTTTCCAAAAAAGGACGTCAGCCCAGTTGGTGCTGTTGGCTTGGGTGCTGATATGGATAGGAAGCTCCGGCACGGTTTGACGTACGATGCGGATGACGCCTGGATCAGCGCAGATCAAGGCGTCTACCTTTAAATCGCTAAGCGTCAGTAGATAGTCTTCTAAGCCGACCAGGTCTTCATTGTGCGGAAAAATATTGATGGTGACGAAGACCTTGACTTGATGGGCATGAGCAAAGGCCACGCCCTCCCGCAGCTCGTCATCGTCGAAATTGCCGGCAAAGGCACGCAGGCCGAAGCGCTTGCCAGCCAAATACACAGCATCAGCGCCGTACATGACGGCAAATTTCAATTTCTCCAGGTTTCCTGCTGGAGCTAATAATTCTGGTTTATAAGGCATGCTCATTCTCCTTTTTCCAAAGTAACGCTACGCCGTCTCCCAATGGGATGAGGCTGCACTGAAAATCGGTCCGCTCCTGAAAGGATTCCAGCAGGGCCTTCATGCGGTAGACCATGGTTTTTTTACGCCGGTGCGGATAATCCAAATTGACCACCCAGCCATTGATGAGGACATTGTCAGCGACGATCAAGCCGCCGGGCCGCAGGATGCGCTGGGCGATCTCCAGAAAATCATCATATTGTCCCTTGGCAGCGTCTAAAAAGATCAGATCATAGACTTCTGTCAGTGTAGGCAGTATTTCACGGGCATCGCCTTTAAGGAGCTGGATGCGCTCGGACAACTGGGCGCGTTTGAAATTGGCCTCAGCATGAGCGGCACGCTCCGGCACCAGCTCGATGGTGGTGATCCGCCCTGCCCC
>CABVBB010000481.1 GCA_902496505.1 uncultured Peptococcaceae bacterium | reverse complement strand
AGCTCCCTGCCTTTTCCCGGCCGCAATGACAGCACTTCATAATAGCGCCCATCTTCATAGAGCAGCCGTTCCTGCTCGATGTGCCAGTCATGCGCTGCTGCCCAGCGCCGGATCAAATGCGCCGCCAGATTGGGCTGCAAGATCAGCTGCCTTAGAGCGCACACCACCTCTGCGCTGGCCTCCAGTATCTCTGTCATCAAGCTGCCGCCCATGCCAGAGATCGTGACCGTGTCCACTTCACCTGGTTTTAAGACCGTCAGTCCATCCCCCAGCCGCGTCGTGATCTGTTCCGTAAACCCGCTCTCTGCGATGCGCTTCTGCGCTCCAGCTAAAGGCAGCGCATTGATATCCGCTGCGATCACCCTGGGGGCAATCGCCTTTTCCACCAGATAGCAGGGCAGCTGACCATGATCTGTGCCGATATCGCCTACCCTGGCGCCTTTATCCACCAGATCGGCGATCGCCTGCAAACGCTGTGATAATTTCATTTTTCCGCCTCCTCATAGGCCAATATGTCCGCCGGCTGACACTCTAATACCCGACAGATCTCCTCTAATGTTGAAAACCGAATGGCCTTAGCCTTGTTATTTTTTAAGATCGATAAATTGGCTGGCGTAATGCCGATCCGCGACGCCAGCTCTCCAGCAGACATTTTCCGTTTAGCCATCATCACATCCAAATGAACGACAATCGGCATTGCTTCGCCTCCCTACACCGTAAAATCATTTTCTTCCTTGATCACGATCGCTTCTGAAAAAACATTTTTGATGACCCGCATCAAGAGTCCAAAAAAACCCATGATACCCGAGAGCAAGATCAGCGGAAGCTCCCAGATGCTTCCCACCAGCAAAATGAGGCCGCCCCAAAAGCAGCTCCAGGAGATGGTGCGCAGCTGCTTGACATTATCCTCTACAAAGATCGCCCCCTTTTTGATATTGACCAAGAGACGATCGAGGCAGACAAAGACAACGCACAGCGGCACCGAAAAAATATAGAAAAGTGCCAAAGCCAACCCATATTGGCTCAACGAAAGCTGCCAGCCATACACCAATGCAAACGGCAGAACGACAGCCAAGGCGATCCAGCAGAGCAGAGCTGTTTTGATCCAGATTTCACTCAGCCGCAGAGACTTTGATTGATTCCACATACGCTCTCCACCCTTTCTGCCTATTATCATACTGACTGGTATATCGTTTGTCAATGATAATTTATCGATAAACGATAAATTATCATTGATAGCTAAATCAAAAAAAGCGGCAGAACGTTTTGTTCCGCCGCTTCTTTTTGGTCAGCTCATCATTTTGATCTTCAGAAGAGAGATGCCCTCCATCAGATCGTCATTGTTGGCTCTGCCGATCTCTTTGACCTTACGCGATACCTGGATCATATAGCTTTCCATGAGCCGCGCTGTCTCTGCCTTCATCTTTGGCGACTGCCGCCGCACGGCAACCAACTGTTCCAACACCTCATACAGCTCACCAGCCAATTGATCCAGCTGCTTCTGCAAACTTTGTAGATCCTGCTCCATTACGCCACCTCCTTCGGTCTATAAACATCTTATTCAACACCGCGGCGTAAATTGCACAAAAAAAGCCCGACCGCCATCATTTCTGAGGTCAGTCGGGCTGAGATCCCTATTTTCTTAAAGTCTTCACTTTTTCCAGATCTGCTTCAGCAGCTGCTTGATCGCCCATTCGGCGGTAGATCTGACTGCGGCGGCGATAAGCCTCCACATCTTTTGCGTCGATCTCCAAAACTTTGTTGATATCCGCCAACGCTGCTTCATTTTGTCCCAGCGCCAGATAGACCAAGCTCCTGCCTTTATACGCATAGGTATAATAACCATCCAGCGCCAGCGATTGATCGAAGTTTTCCAGAGCCTTCTCGAATTGCTCCAGTTTGTAGTAAATATTGCCTTTATCCTTATAGACGATAGCCGCAGAATAAGGCGATAAGCGCAGCACTTCCTCCAAACCAGAAAGCGCCGCTTCATAGTCCTCCTGCTCACTGTGGATCAGCGCTTTATCCCAGATCGCCAGAGCATACTCTGGATTGATGGCCAGCGCGCGGTCATAATCCGCCAGAGCAGCTGTCTGATCACCTAGATTGAGCTGACACAAGGCCCTATTGTAATAATAAAATTCGTTCTGCCCGTCCAAGGCGATGGCCTGATCATAATCCGCCAGGGCCTCATCGTGCCTCTTCAAACTGTGATTCAAAATATTAGCCCGATAAAAATATGCTTCCGGCTGAGCAGCATCCAAAGCAATCGCTTCGCCAAAGGCTGCCGCAGCCTCCTCATACCGTTCCTGATTCTTTAAAGCAATGCCTTCTTTCAGCTTCTCCTGATAGTCCATGCTTCTTCCTCCTCACGATATTTTCCTAGGACTGCAATATTTTTCGTGCCAGTTCCAGCGCTGTCGGCGTTACCGCTAATCCTCCCAAAGCGGTTTCCCGCAGACTTTCGGGCAGATTGCGCCCAACTTCGCTCATCGCCATAATGACTTCATCAGCTGGGATGACGCTTTCGATGCCAGCCAGTGCCATATCTGCACACACTAAT
>CABVBB010000480.1 GCA_902496505.1 uncultured Peptococcaceae bacterium | reverse complement strand
AATAAAAAATCCCTCCTGAAAATTAATTACTAGCCGAATAACGTTCTTACGAATATACTATACTGCAACGTGTGTGGAAAATACAGCCCTTTTTGGCAAAACATAATTAGATGTTTTGATAGGATAAAGCACTTTTTATGTGCAAATTGGTACATAAAATACAGAAAAAAACGACGTCGTACTGAAAAAGACCACCTGCCGCTTAAGCAGATGGTCTTTTTGGTTTACAGTTCAACATGATAAAAGGTAATGACTGGCGGTACAGCAAAGCGCATAGGCAGCTTGGTGGTGCCTAGTCCGGTATTGACATACAGCAGCATATCCCCCAAGGGGTAGGCGCCGTCATTGTACTTGTCAGCGTAAGCCGTGGTGATCAGCGGACCGAAGAAGGGAAGCTGGATCTGGCCGCCATGACTGTGCCCAGCAACGGCCAGTTGCGGTTTGGTTTCGAATTGTTCAATGTAATCAGGCTCGTGCAAAAGTAGGATATTGACCGCTACAGGGGAGAACTGGGCTTCGACAGCAGCGGCATCGGGCTCTCCTAAAAGCACTTCATCCAAGCCGCCGATACAGAGCAGTTTGTTATTGGGCAACGTGATTTTCTTCACGTCATTGACCAATAAGGTGAAACCGCCTTCCTCGCAGATCTTTTGATAATGCCGCTCTGCGCCGCCGCCATAATCATGGTTGCCGTAGATCGCAAATTTGCCCAGCGGCGCTTCTAATTGGGCCAAGATAGCGCCGATCTCATCGATCTGGTCATAGGAGTTGGCATGATCGATGAGATCGCCTGTGAAAAAGATCAGATCGGGCTTTTGGGCATTGATCGTATCGACTGTCTTTTGCAGCTGTTGAAGATCGAATTGGAATCCTAAATGGGTATCGCTGAACTGAGCAATAGTGAGTGTCTGTCCCGTTTTGCTGTCTGTATAATCGCTGGAGACATCTACCTGTTCAGTGGTCAAAAGCTTGGGCTCGATAAAGATCGCGTAGGCAAAGACCAGCCCCAGCAGGCAGAGCAGCGTAAAAAGCGATTTGATCAATTTAAATAATGTTCGCATGAGAAAACCTTTCCTTTTCACATCAAAAGCAATAAAATCAACACTGCTTAGTATACACATTTTGCAAAGGTTGCGCAATGCTAAGACTAAAACAAGCGGCCGGTAATGACCAGCCGCTTGCAAGAAAAATTTTATTCTGTTTCTGCCGTATCATTAATAGGCTCGCTGACCGGCGCTTCATCGGAAGGGACGGGCTCAGCTGTTGGCGTCTGCTCGCTGTCCAGCTGGTTGATGAGGCTTTCCAGCTGCTGGAGATACTGACCGTATTCTGCCCAATCGCCAGATTGAGAGGATTGTTTAGCATTGGCCAGACTGTCTTTGATCTGCTGTACCAGCATAGCATAGCTGAGCGAATCATCGACAGAGATCAGGCCGTCACCAACAGTTTGGCCTTCACCAAAGATCTTATAGAGTGCGTCATCCAGTGATTTTTCCATGACGATCTGATCCTGGTAGGCGACGATGATCCGAATGACTTCCGGCAGGCTGTTGGCCGTATTGGCCGTCAAATAGATCGGCTCTACATAAAGGATGGAATCCTTGATCGGGATGACTAGGAGATCACCGCGGATGACGGAGGAGCCCTGCTGATCCCACAGCGTCAGATTCTGCGAAATGACGGGGTCATTATTGATGCGCGACTCGATCTGCATCGGCCCGTAGACCAGACTCTGTTTAGGGAATTTGAAGAGCACCAGCTCGCCGTAATTATCACCGTCATTGCGGGCGGCCAGCCAAGCGACCATATTATCCTTTTGGTAAGGGGTGAAGGGACGCATCAGCAGGTATTCCAGCTCATTGCTGCCCGGCAGGCGCATATTGACGTAGTAGGATTCCATGGTCTCTGCTTCGCTGCCATAGATCTCCTTGGCAATGCTCCACATATCTTCGCGGTTGTAGAAGACGGTGGGGTTCTGCATATGGTAGGTCTGATACATCTCTGTCTGTACACCGAAGAGGGCGCTGGGGTATTTGATATGTGCCTGAAGATTGGCAGGCATATTTTCCAGCGGCTTGAAGAGACCGGGGAAGACCTTCGCATAGCTTTGGATCAAAGGATCTTCTTCATCGACGATGTAGAAATTGGTCTCACCGTTGTAGGCATCAACAGTGACCTTGACGGAATTGCGTACATAGTTTTTGCCGTCGAAGATCGATTCGCCATTGTCCACAGCGGTGGCGTAGGGGAACTTGTCTGATACGGTATAAGCGTCAAGGATCCAGACCAGACGACCGTCATCGACCACTAAATAGGGATCATTGTCATAGGTGAGGAAAGGGGCGATCTTTTGCACACGCTCATTGATGTTGCGGTAAAGCAATATCTTGCTGTCTTTGGTGATGAGACTGGAGAACAAGATCTTGTAGTTGGCGCGGTCCAAGGAGAAAAGCATTTTGTTGCCCAGCGTCATGTTGATGCCGGCATCGCCTTCATAGTGGGATTCGGCATTGGTGTCGCCCACTGGATAGTCGAATTCTTTTTCCTTGGTGTTGACGATGACATAAT
>CABVBB010000479.1 GCA_902496505.1 uncultured Peptococcaceae bacterium | reverse complement strand
TGTTGGCCTGCGCTTTCCCAGCCGTCATAACGTTAAAGCCCCATGACGACCTGGTCGTCATGGGGCTTTAACGTGATGCTCTATTCATACTGACCAAAGCTGGCGACCTGTTCTAATGGACGGCGCAGCTTGGGGCGGATGGTCTCGTCTGCGGCGTAGCCTAAGGCGATGACGATCTTGACCGTTTTTTCGGCGGGGATCTTGAGGATATCCTTGACCTGTGCTTCGTCGAATGAGCCCATGATGCAGGTGCCCAGTCCCAATTCGGCGGCTTCCAGGCAGAAATGGCTGATGGCCGAGCCATTATCGATGCCTACCCAGCGGTCAGCTGCTGCCGATGCGCCGGGAGCCAGCACGGCCTGCTCCTCCACCACAGCGACCAATACCGGCACCTGGTGGACAAATTTGTTCACGGCCTTGCCTTCGGGGCTGATGGCCTCTGCCAACTTAGCCAGCAGTTCCGGCTCATCAGCCACGACCATCTTCCACGGCTGTGAATTGCACGCTGAGGGAGACAAGCGAGCAGCCTCCAAACATTTGAGCACATCCTCACGGTCGACAGATCTAGTCTGATAACCCCTCACGCTCTGACGCGTTTTCGCTAACGTTAAAAAATCCATTTTCCTCACTCCTTTATGATGATCTCTTCTTTTATTATGCCACATAAGCCCACTGGCAGCAACACTTGTGAATGTTAAGACAAAGTGAAATTTCCTGCTTCAGCCCCATTTCTCTCACACCTGTGCTATAATAAAGACAGACACTCAATATTAAATAATAAGTTGGCACTCGTTGGCTATAAAGGAGGAGTTTTTATGACTTGGCAAGAAGAGCTTACCCGTAATATCACCACTGCCGCCGAGCTGGCACAGTACCTGCCTTTGAATGAAGAGGAACAGCAGCGTATCAGCGCCGTCATCGAGCGTTATCCCATGAGCATATCCCGCTACTACCTCTCCCTCATCGATCCCCACGACCCTGACGATCCCATCCGCAAAATGGCTGTGCCCAGCGGCATGGAAATGATCACCACCGAAGGCAGCTTTGACACCTCCGGCGAACAAAGCAATACTAAAATGGGCGGCTTGCAGCACAAATATACACAAACTTCCCTCCTGCTTTCCACCAATCTCTGCGCCATGTACTGCCGCCACTGCTTCCGCAAGCGCCTCGTGGGCCTTTCCGAAAATGAGATCATGACTCAGTTCGACCAAATGGCCGACTATATCCGCGAGCACGCTGAGCTCAACAATGTCCTGGTTTCCGGCGGTGACAGTCTGCTCAACAGCAACCGCGTCATCGATTACTACCTCCAGCACCTCACCGCCATGGAGCATCTCGATTTCATCCGCTTCGGCAGCCGTCTGCCCGTCACCTTCCCTCAGCGCATCTATGACGATCCCGAGCTTTTGGCCATGCTCAAGGCCTACAACGAAAAGAAACGCCTCTACGTCATCACTCAATTCAACCATCCCAACGAGGTCACCGCAGAAGCCCAGCGCGCCTTAGACGCTCTCCTGAACTGCGGCATCATCGTCAGCAATCAGACCGTTCTGCTCCAAGGCGTCAACGACGATCCCCAGACCTTGGCCACCCTCATGCGCCGTCTCACCTCGGCAGGCGTCATTCCCTACTATGTCTTCCAGTGCCGCCCCGTCACCAGCGTCCAGACCCAATTCCAAGTGCCGCTTCTGCGCGGCTCAGAAATCATCGATCAGGCCAAGGCACTGCTCAATGGCCCCGCCAAACGCTTCCGCTACTGCATGAGCCATGTCACCGGCAAGATCGAGATCCTCGGCCGCCTGGGAGATGAGATGCTCTTCAAATACCACCAGGCCAAATATCCGCAAGACCAAGCCCGCATCTTTACCCAAGCCGTCACCGACGACCAATGCTGGCTCGACGATATTGCCCAGCCCTAAAAAGAACCAGCAAAAAAAGAACCAGGATCCATGGCATACTGTGGATCCTGGTTCTTTTTTTGCTGGTATTCACCGGGGGGTGATGTCTCTGCCAGCTTGCCTTGTTACCCAAAAATAACAAGCGCTAGTTCTTTGCAATAAAAAGACTAAGCCGCCTTTCCCTGGAATGGTTGGCAGCTTAGTCAATCAACGACGGGAGTAAACCGTTTGACCGTGGTGTTGACGCACCACGAGGCACTCTCCTTTTATTAAGTTTATGATAAGCCATATTCTTTTATCCGTCAAGCAGATCAGCGAAACTTTTTTGTTGGACACGCCAGCTTAGCTCGTTGTTTTTCCTATAGCTTACTCAAGCAATATATGCTAAAATTAGGCAGGAGAGTTCCTCACTTGGCAGTTTTGCCAAGCAAACGGTTGGGCGGTTTCACTCCCTTAAGGGGGTGAGGACATGACAACTTTCGAATTGTTGACCATCATTTTGATGTCTCTGCAGCTCTTAGTTGCCGTTGTCGCCTTGTTATTGCAAAATAACAAGCACAATTAGTCTTTTTTAGTATAAAAAAGACTAAGCCGCCTTTCCCTGATCCGGTTGGCGGCTTAGTCAATCAACGACGGGAGTAAACCGTTTGACCGTGGTGTTGACGCACCAC
>CABVBB010000478.1 GCA_902496505.1 uncultured Peptococcaceae bacterium | reverse complement strand
CGCAGGGACGGCCGACGGTCATGGATCTTTTACAGGATGTGCAGGTGCGGGTATTTCCTGTGGGTCGCTTGGACTACGAGACGGAGGGCGCGCTGCTTTTCACCAACGACGGTGAATTATCCTTCCGCATGACCCATCCCAAATTCGAGCTGGTCAAGACGTATGTGGCCACGCTCCAGGGACAAGTCAGCGAAGAGAAACTTGGCCGATTGCGTCAGGGCGTCAAGCTGGAGGACGGCATGACCCGCCCGGCAGAGGTCAGGGTGCTCAAGCAGGAGAAGCATAAGACCATCGTGGAGATCAAGATCCACGAGGGACGCAAGCGCCAGGTCAAGCGCATGGGCAAGGCCATCGGCCACCCGGTATTAGAGCTCAAACGCACCGCTATCGGCACGCTGACCGTGGACAAGGTCACGCCGGGCGAATATCGCTATTTGACGGCAGATGAAGTGGCTAAGCTCTGCGCTAAGCTGCAGATCGGCGATCGGACCCATCTATTGGGCAAGCAGCACAGATAAGAGAAGCCTCTGGCGCGTGAACGGCGCAGCCAGAGGCTTTTTTGACATGATCGAGCAGAAGAAAGGGATGAGCCTATGCAAGTTGAGGACAATATCCGTAGATTATATGAAACGATGGCCGCCAGCGACTACATTCTGCTGGGCGCAGGAGCAGGGCTTTCGGCGGCGGCAGGCATCAGCTTCGCCGATGAAAAAGCCTTTGCCCGGGAGTATCCTGTGCTCTGGCAAAAGGGCATCCACAGCGATTACCAGACCTTCAGCTACCGCGACTGGCCGCCGGAGCAGCAGTGGGCGTATTGGGCGCGCCATATCCAGGCCGTGCGCTTTGATACGCCGCCGCTTCCCCTGTATGCGGAGCTTTTGGCGCTCCTAGAGGGCTTTGACTACCACATCATCACCTCCAATGTGGATCGGCAGTTTTACCGCAGCGGTTTCCCCATGGAGCGGGTGTACGAAGCGCAGGGCACCTATGATCAGCTGATCTGCTCCCAGCTCTGCAGGGAGGAAGAGTGGCCCATAGGACCCGTCATCGCCAAGATGCAGCAGGCTATCGATCCAGAGCGGTTCGTCATTCCCCAGTCGCTGCTCCCTGTCTGCCCGCACTGCGGCGCGCCGCTGCGCATGGCCTTCCGCGATATTGCTGGCTACGACGGCTCTCTGGAACGCTACAGGAGCTTTCTGCGCCGCTCCGAGGCGGGCAGCATCTGCATCATCGAGATCGGCGTAGGCTTCAATTCCCCCGGCGTTATCCGCGTTCCCTTCGAGCGCATCACCGGCGAACGGGACAATGCCCGCTTCTTCCGCATCACCGTCGATTATCCTGACAGCGAAGAAGAGATCGCCTATCCCGAGATCCCCCGCCCCATCGCCGATAAATCGCTCTCCATCAACGAAGACGCTGGTGCGGTCATTCATGCGCTGCTGGCGATGAAGCGGGCGTCTGAGAAGGATAGCGTCCGTTAGGTGACATCAAATGAAGAATATTAAGGAACCTTCCACTTGGGCAGATGGCAAGCGGAAGGGGACCCCAAAAGAGGGACTACCAGCGGCGTGCTGGTAGTCCCTCTTTGGCGCTTGCTGAACTATAAAATGATGCAGCGCACGGCACGACTAAGCCTTTAGGCAAGGTAAGTCTGCACATACGGCATCATGATCAGAGAGTATGGCCTCGTTATAATAAAAAAGGGAAGCTTGTTTGTGGTCGCTGAAATCTTTTGGAAATGTATCCAGCAGTACATAACTAGGGGTACATTTGTCTTTTGCGTAGTCTTCCGGCGTGACGCTGCTGAACGCAAAATGAACATAGGCGATCTTATCTCCCAATGCATAAATGCCGACGATGCCATGTCTGCGGAAGGTCACGTTTTCTAAGGTTAAAGGATAGGCTCGTATCATATGAAGCGTCCTTTCATTGTCTGCTCGATCAATTTTACAGCGCTTTTGTCACTCGTCCCATATTCGATCCTGTGGAGAACACCAGCCAACGATATAGTCCAAAATATCCGCGATATGATCCCGCGAAAGGCTGTCTTCTAATTGGTCATGGTACTCAAGCAGCGTTTGATAAGCCCATTGCTTTGCCACGCCGAGATCGTGCAGCCTGACTAAGAGCTGGTATCCTTCCTGCAGCTGGGCCCAATAGGTTTCCTTTGTGATGGATAAAGATGAGCTTTTGATTTGAGCAATGATGGCTTCGGCTTCCGGCATAAGATCACTCCAGACAAGGCTGTTTTCTTCATTTTACTACAACGCCAAGCATTTGGAAATAGCACATTGTCAGCCAAAGCCCCAGCCTTGCGAGTATCGCACGTTGGCAGAAAAAGCAGCTAGTGTGGGCAACTCTTGTGGGAAATGTTAAGAGGAAGCAAAGATTGGTAAATTCTTTGCTTTTTTTAAGCGGAATCCATTGACAATGTGGGGGGAAAGTGCTATTTTTTTAATAGGGTTTAGCACTCGACTGAGGTGAGTGCTAACAAAACAAAAATGAAATGTTGCCGCGAGCTTGAGATAAGAGGTGAACGACATGGAAATGGATAGCCGCAAACAAAAAATATTGGAAGC
>CABVBB010000477.1 GCA_902496505.1 uncultured Peptococcaceae bacterium | reverse complement strand
AGAGGCCAAAAGACTGCGGCAGATAGCCCAGCTGAGCCTTGAACTGGCGTTCCACCTTGCTTAGAGGCTGACCGTCGATGGTGATAGTGCCTTTCGTTGGCACAAGCGCAGCCGTGAGCAGCTTCATCAGCGTGGATTTGCCCGCACCATTGGGGCCTAAGAGGCCAATGAGGCTTGGGCTGGTCAGCGTGATCTGGATATCCTGCAAAGCCGTCTTGCCCGTGGGATACGTCATGTGCAGCCCAGAAATGTCAATGTTCATCAAATACAGCATCCTTTCTTGTTGAGAATACAACAAGGATAACAAAACCATGTGGAGTTTGTTTATGCTGTAAGTGTGTTTTGTGTGGAGCAAGGAGACGCAAAAAAAACGGCGGCCGCAGCCACCGTTAGTATCGATCACATAACATCATCCGGAAATCTCACCACCGCGCAGACCCCCTCAGCAGTATTGGTGATCTGACACTCAGCACCGTGCAGCGCCAAGATCATCTGCACCAGGTACAGCCCCAAGCCGCTGCCGCCAGTCTGCCGACTGCGGGAAGGATCCACGCGGTAAAAGGCTTCAAACAGATGGGCCAGCGCTTCCTCGGGGATCTGCACCCCTGTATTGGTGATGGTGACGACAGCCGCCCCCTGCTGCCGCTTTAAAGTCACCGATATCTCTGCCTCCTCCGGCGAATAAAAGGCAGCATTGGCCAATAAGTTGCGGATCACCTTGGCCAGCAGTTGGGGATCCCCCGCGACCCAGAGCTGCTCCTCACCAAAATGATCAAGGTGCTGATCTTTTTGCGCGAAGAGGTCTGCATATTCCTCAGCGCACGCCCGAACGAGCCTGCCCAGCTCCACAGGCCGCTTTTGCAGCGCAGTCTGCGCTGTCTCCAGACGGGAAATGCTCAAAAGCTCCTGCACCAAACCCTCCATCTGCCGCACCACCATCAAGCTTCTGGCCAAATATTTGTCGCGGTCAGCATACGTTCCCACACCGTCCAGCATGCCGCCCAGCTGGCCTTTGATCACCGTCAGCGGCGTCTTCAGCTCATGAGAGGCCGCTGCAAAGAAAGCCAGCCGCTGCCGTTCCAAGGCGCGCTCTCGTTCAATGTCCGCCTGCAGAGCAGCGTTGGCCTTCTGCAGCTCAGCCAGTGCAGCAGAGAGTTTTTCCGCCAGTTCGTTCAAGCTGCGAGCCAAAGTGCCGATCTCATCTGTCCGCGCTTCTTGGCACTGCCAGCCAAAATCCAGCTGAGACATTTTGCGGGCGATGCCGCTGAGCCGGACAATAGGCCGCGTGATAAAGCGGGCATAAAAAGCCGCGCTGAAAACAGAGATCAAAAGGATCGCCCCCACCAGCCACGGCCAGATCCGTTCCAACGCTTGCGCCGCCTGATTGATGGCCTCCATATTGCCCACGACCATCAGCTGATCGATCTCATTAGACCCGGCAAAGGAAAACGAAACGCCGATCGCCTGCATGACATTGGCCGAGCCATCATCCGCAACGCTGATAGCTTCCTGCCCTGCGCCGTTTTGCACACCGCTGATCTGTACCCTGCCCAGATCCATTTCCTCAGCTGACGGCGGTGTAGCAGCCGCTGTGGTTTTGATCAGCCGGCCCGTCCCATCTAAGAGGCTGACCTCAGCGTCATATTGGACTGCAAAGCCCGCCAGCAGTTCATCACAATCCGCCAGCGTATGCTGCCCCAATTCTTCTGCCAATTCTTCCGCTGCCGCTGTCAGCGCTTGATTGCGGTCCGCTGTATAAGTCATCGGCATGACCCAGGCGATAAACCCATAGGTCAAAGCACACACCACCATCAAAAGCAAACAGGTGATGACAAATATCTTGGCCGTCAGGCTATTTTTCAGTTTCGCGATCAATGCGGTATCCCACCCCTCGGATCGTTTCGATATGATCCACGCCCAGCTTCTTGCGCAGATTTTTGATATGCGTATCCACGATGCGCTCATCGCCATAAAAATCATAGCTCCAGACCCGATTGAGCAGCATCTGCCTAGTCAATACCCGGCCCTGATTTTGCAGCAGCGTCTTGAGCAGTTCAAACTCCCGCTGCGTCAGATCGACTGCTTTATCGCTGACGTAGACCTTGTAGCCCTCCAAGTCCAGCGTCAGCTCCCGATAAGTCAGCGTCTTTGCTGCACCGCTTCCCAGCGTGCGGCGCAGGACGGCTTCGATCTTGCGCAGCAAAATCGGCATGGAAAAAGGCTTGGTGATATAGTCATCGATCTGCAGATCGAACCCCTTCAGCTGACTGTCCTCGCTGTCCAAGGCCGTCAGCATGATGATGGGGACCTCCGATACCTCTCGGAACATCTGACACACAGCATACCCGTCCAGCCTAGGCAGCATCAGATCCAACAGCACCAGATCCACAGCTTCCCTCCGAAACAGCTCCAGCGCCAGCTCACCATCCGCAGCAATGACGCTCTGATGCCCTGCACTTTCCAGATAATTTTGCAATAGCTCCTGGATATCCCGATCATCCTCCACGATCAAAATTTTTGCCATCATTTTCACCTCTTGCACAGTATACCACGGGAATTTGAATTTTGTGTGAAGCCATT
>CABVBB010000476.1 GCA_902496505.1 uncultured Peptococcaceae bacterium | reverse complement strand
TTTTGCCGCTGCGGCCAGACGAGCCAAGGCAGCTGGTTTTGACGGTGTGGAGATCCATTCGGCCCACGGGTATTTGCTGGACCAGTTCTATTCGCCGCTCACTAATAAGCGGGACGATGAGTATGGCGCTCAGACGATGGAGGGGCGGCTCAGGCTGCACCGAGAGATCATCGAAGCGGTGAGAGCGGAGGTCGGTCAAGACTATCTGGTGGCGCTCAGACTGGGCGGCTGCGATTACCAAGAAGGCGGCTCCACCATCGACGACAGCGTGGAGGCGTGTCTCCTCTTGGAAAGCTATGGGGTCGATCTATTGGACATCTCCGGCGGGATGAATGGCTATATGATCCCGGGCAGGACAGAGGCAGGCTATTTTTCCGAGATGACCGAGCGGATCAAAGAGAAGGTCACCGTGCCAGTCATCCTCACTGGCGGCATCACCGATATCGAGAGCGCAGAAAGTTTGCTCGCCGCAGGCAAAGCCGATCTCATCGGCGTGGGCCGGGCGATCTTGAAGGATTCCTTGTGGGCGAAGAGCGCCATGCAAGGCTGAGCAAATAAAAAGCAGCTGTCTCCTTGGACGGAAACAGCTGCTTTTTATTTGCCAATAGCCTTGGTTGTTCGGCGGGAAGCAGTATGGTATAATCAGAAGCAGTAAATCAAAAGCAGAGAGGCGAGGATAGGCGCATGTTTGGTAAGAAGAAAAAGGTGCAGCAAAATACAAATACGTTGGCACAGGATATCGTAGTTGCGGAGGAGTGGGTGGTCAAGGCGCTCAATGCTTCGGAGTATCAGGCAGACTACACGCTGGAGAGCATGAAGGAGATCGACCGCTTTTTTGACGAGCAGAGCACCGCAGAGGGTATCTTGGCCAAAAATCGCGGGCAGATCATTTTCAGCCTGGGCGCTTATGTGGGCCAGACGGCTATCAAGCTCTACGGCGGCCAATGGGAAACAGATGACAATGACCCCCGAGGCGAGATCACCATTGCGGTGAAATTGGCCGATGGGACGACCATTTGGCCGGTGATCAAGTGCATGAAGCGCTATGATCAGGGCGCGGAGGAAAGTCTGTACGCCTATCTCTATGCCCTAGGCGAGCACTAGCAGGCGGAAAGGGAGGCGGATGAGATGAGTGGGGGCAGTCGAGCATATGAAGCCTGCGTGCAGATCACAGAGGCCATCAAGCGGGGCGAAGATGTCTCTGAGCGCGTGGCGCAGCTGGAAGGCGAGCTTAAGGGTTTCTATAAAAGGGAACGTTTCGTCAGCGACCTGACGTATGTGCAGGATGCGCTTTATGAGGTGAGCGCCAGTGTACGCCGCTATTGGCAGCGGGCCTACGACCTCTTGGCACAGCCGGAGGCAAGGTATGAAGCGCTGCTGCGTTTTGTCGGCGCGCGGGAAATGTATTTGGGTGCGCCGCACGAGGAGAGCGTCCGCCTGCTCAAGACCATAGGCTGGACCAATGCCGACGTGCTGGCGGCTTATCTGTATAATCGCTGCGCTTCCAGCAGGCTTAGACTGTCGCCGGATGCCGTTGCAGAAGCGGCGCAGGAGGATCAGGAGACGGCTCAGCGGCTCTTAGCAGGCGAAGGCTATGATGAGCTGCTTCCTGCCTATGGCAAGGGATATAATACTTGCCGCCATGAAGCATGGATCGATTTTTGCTATTATTTCATGGGCTATAGTGACCGCACCTTTTTAGAGGCACCGCATAAGAGCAAGCGGCTGGCTAAATATTGCAGCGAGGTCTGTGCCAAGCTTGAGCAAGGCCCAGCCAGCCCAGCGCCTTTTTCGCCAGCCGAGAAGGTGCCGGATCTCTCCATCTTTGATCAAGTTGAGCTGCGGCAAAAGCAAGCGCTGGCCTCTGCCGCCCGCCAAAAGCTGCGCCGCGGCAGTGAGCAGGATGGCTATTACGTCCACTCCTTCCATCTGGTGGACGAAGCGCAAGGCTTTGGCGCAGCACTCTGCTTCGAGCCCCTCTGCAAAGGCATAGAGTACAGCACCCAAACGGTCAAAGCCTACGGCGTGCAGTTTTATCGCTTCCGTTATTTGCTGCTCTTTGACTATATCCCCCCAAGCTGGCGCTGTCAGCCGGAAGAGGTGGGGGAGGGGTTTGTCCAGGAGGCGTATCAAAAGTTTTGTAAGGTGTCAGGAGTGCGACAATAGCGCAGGGCGTTGTTGCCAAAACCAGCTGAAATCCTCACGACCGTTTAGGTCGCTCCGGTTTCAGCCGGTTTTGGCGCCTAGCCCTGCATCTATTGTCGCACTCCTGACTGTGGTTCTATGGGAGGATGGGCGTGAATGATCCAGCGCGAGGCTGGAGGATATTGCGGTTGATACGACCCACCCCACCAGAAAAGCGTGGGGCGAGGTCGCTCCGGTTCTTGCCCATTTCTGCGCCTAGCCCTGCATCTATTCCGATGGATAGCTCCAGAAGGGCGTCGCGATGTCGCACTCCTGACTGTGGTTCTATGTGGATTGGGCGTGAATGATCCAGCGCGAGGCCGGAGGATAATGTGGTTATCACGACCTACCCCACCAGAAAAGCGTGGGGCGAGGTCGCTCCGGTTCTTGCCCATTTCTGCGC
>CABVBB010000475.1 GCA_902496505.1 uncultured Peptococcaceae bacterium | reverse complement strand
GGATGCTGAAATAAAAAAATGGAGGTTTTCTATCATGAAAACAGGTACAGTAAAATGGTTCAATAACGAAAAAGGCTTTGGCTTCATTTCCGTAACAGGCGGCGACGATGTATTCGTCCATTTCTCCGGCATTGCTGGTGATGGATTCAAATCTTTGGAAGAGGGTCAGGCGGTACAATTCGATGTGACGACTGGCGCTCGCGGCGATCAGGCATCCAATGTCGTTTTGATCTAATTTGCACTCTAAGGGGCCTTATCAAAAGAGGCCCCTTCTATATGCGGTAAGTAAGGTATTCGTTATTGTAAGACGGTGTTAGTTTTATGATGCAGCCGGTTCGAGTCCGGCATGCCGCTTTGAAGTTTCACCAAAAGACAAAAGCCAGTTCCCTGGGGAGCTGGCTTTTTTGTCGTGTTTGGACATATGTTGGATAGAGAAAGAAAACAAAGTACAAGTTTATGCAAATTGAAGAGTAAAAAGATACAGCACCAATACTATCCAATGAAATATAAATATAGTCAAATATATCATCGTGGATAAAAGCATATCGTTCCGAGATGTGGTCAGGAGTTATTTTCCTCGTGCAGAAGTAATCGCAGATAAATTCAATATTTGCCAATCAGTCACCTGTGTAATAGAAAATGTACGAAAACGAGTAAAAAAGCAGTTTAGATCAGGCAGGCGCAAATACTTCAAAAAGTCGCTGGCTATTGTTGAAGAGGCAGCAGCTGAATGATGAACAGAAGGAACAGCTAAGCATCATGCCCATTCTATCCGATGATCTCAAACAGAGTTATTTGAGAAAAGAATTGTTCTATAAGGTCATTGAAAGCAAGAGTAAAGCCGAAGCAAAGGTTGCGTATAAAAAAGAGCAGGCAGCGATGGAAAGTGAGCTGGAGGAATACAGCAAAGAGATAGAGACAGTTGGCAAATGATATAAGGAGGTGAGTAAGTGAAAGAAGTCGTTGATGTCACAGCGCTGCGCAGAAAGGTCGCAGAACGCTTGGCAGTGGAGTGCGAAAGCTGAGAACCATCAGGGAACGCAGAAAGTTATCACAAAATACCGCTGCCCAATTGTGTGGTATGTCCGAGCGTCATTATGGGAAATCGAGCGTGGAGAAGCCAACTATACGTTAGAGATCCGCGCGAAGCTCTGCATGGGCTTGAATGTTAGCCATATGAGCTGTTTGGCGATCTTATAGTGGAAACCTTGCATGATAGCGTTAAAAAAAGCCAGCTTGTCTAAAATGACAGGCTGGCCTTTTTGGCATGTCCAGGCTTTTGGCAGTGATCGTTTTGCATAAATGGCTGCTGATCTTTGTTGATAGGTCTCCTTGCAAAAAGGCCGCAAAGCCTTGATAGAACAGCAAAGCGCCATTTCTGGCGCTTCTGTTTTTTGATGGAGATGATGGGAGTCGAACCCATGTCCGGAAGACCGACCACCTGGGGCCCTACGAGCGTAGTTTGTGTTTTGATCTCACTCGGGCAGCGTCCGCAGACAAACTCTGCACGAGCCAGTCAGATGAGTTTCCCGTCAGCTTATCCGACAGTGGGCTGATGGTAGCCTGCTGGGTTGACTCTCTATCCCGCACCGCAGGCACAGCAGGTAGAGAGTTCGACTGCAATTAAGCAGCGAAAGCTAAATTGTTATTGTTTTTAGCGTTTAAATTTAGGTACACTGTTTTACGAGTAAGTGTGAGCTCGGCTCGCTCCTCAAGTCACCGAATATCCCCCGTCGAAGCCAGTACATCCCCGAGTTAGGGGCTTGGGAAAAGGTAAGGCGCAAATGCTGGTTTTTACCTTTCCTTATGCTATAATATATCATACAGTAAAAGCAATGGTTTAGCAAATGAAATTTGTGGCTATAGAAAAAATTTAAAGGGATGTCGGGAGGCTGGGATATGATAGAGCAGCTGCTGTTAGAAACATTTTTTGGCGCGCTGACGGGTTATGTGACCAATGACGTGGCCATCAAGGGTCTATTCAAAAAAGGCGGTGTGGTGGAAAAGACGCGGGATGAATTCATCCACGAGGCCAGCGCGCTGTTGGAGGAGCAGGTGTTGACGCAGGAGGTGCTGCGGGAGCGGCTGACGCTGGAATCGGTGGAAGCGGCGATGGAGGAGCTTTTGCGGCATTTTTTCCGGCGGGAGCTGCCGGAGGTGCTCGCTCCGCTGAAGCTGGGCGATATGGCGGGCTATGAGGAACTCTGGCAGCAGGCGGCGTCTGAGCTGACCAGTGTGTGGCAGCGGGAAAGTCCGGCTTTGGCAGAATTATTGAGTGAGCAGCTGGCTTTGGGAGAATTGCTGCCTGCAAAGCAGTGTGCTCATTTGAGCGGGGAATTGCTGAAGGTGGTGCAGCAGGAATTGACGGAGGGCCGCTATGGTGAGCGCTTTTTGAAGCGCTGGCTGGCTGAAGCCGGGGATATGAACGGCGCGGAGCTGGGGCTGGCAGAAGTGGCTGAGGCGGCGGCTGATCAGGTGGTGCATGTGCTGGATATTTGGCTGGAGGAGCTTTTAGCGACGCAGGCGGCTCAGATGCAGGAATTGCTGTTGGCAACGCTGGAGCGGCTGGCGTTGCCGGAGCTTTTGGCGG
>CABVBB010000474.1 GCA_902496505.1 uncultured Peptococcaceae bacterium | reverse complement strand
CCAAGGTCTGCGGGCTTTTGGCTGCTCAATAGATGTTTTAGAAGACGGCCTGCGCATCGAAGGCGGCCAGCCGCTTCATGGCGCTCATTGCCAAAGCTATGGCGATCACCGGATCGCTATGGCCATGGCGGTGGCAGCTTTGGCCGCAGAAGGGGAGACGCGCATCGATGATTTTGAAGCAGTCGCTGTCTCCTGGCCGCAATTTTTGAACGCATTCAAACAGCTGGCAGGTGAAAATGATGCTTGATACACAGACAAAATTATTCGCTGTGCTGGGAAATCCTCTAGGGCACAGCCTGTCACCACTGATGCAGAATCACTATTTTGCTCAGACAGGTCAAAATGGCGTTTATCTGGCGCTGCCCATCGAGCAGGAAAATCTGCAAGCTGCTTTAGAGGGCCTATATGCCATCGGCGTCGGCGGCTGCAATGTCACTATCCCCTATAAAGAAGCAGTTTTGCCTTATTTAGCAGGCTTGACCCCGGCTGCTCAAGCTTGTCAGGCGGTCAATACACTGATCCCTGCGGAGCATGGTTTTATCGGGGACAATACTGATGGTGCCGGTCTCTTGGCCGCACTGGAGCATGAGCAGCAGTGGCAGCCGCAGGGAAAAACGATCGCCATTCTCGGGGCCGGCGGTGCAGCCAAAGGTATTGCCGCTGCTATGGCGATGGCCGGCGCAGCCAAGCTCCTCATCATCAACCGCCATCCAGAGCGGGCGCGCTCATTATGCAGCTGGCTGGAACAGCTCGCCCCGATCGCAGCAGAGGCCTTGGGTATGGAGGTACTGGCCAGCCCTGCGCTTTATCAAATGGCGCAGACTTTTGTCAACACGACTTCTGTTGGGATGAGTCCCCACATCGACGAAATGCCGCCGCTGGCCGTTCAGTGGCTGACGCCTGCACACTTAGTCGCTGATATCATTTATAACCCGTTAGAAACGAAACTGCTGCGTTCTGCGCGCCTCCAGGGCGCTAAGACCAGCTCCGGTCTGGGGATGTTTATCCACCAGGGGGCGCTGTCCTTTGAACGCTGGACGGGTTTGCGACCACAGACAGAACCGCTCTATGCCATCTTGCAGGCGGAACTTGAACAAAGAAAGGGCAGGTGAAACCGATGCTCAGATATTTATCAGCCGGCGAATCGCACGGCAAAGGACTTACAGCGATCATCGAAGGCTTGCCGGCAGGCTTTGCCTTAGACAAAGATCAGATCGATCAGCAGCTGGCCAAGCGGCAGGGCGGCTACGGCCGCGGCGGCCGCATGAAGATCGAACAAGATCAGGTGGAATTTTTAGCCGGCCTGCGGGACGGAGTGACCATGGGCTCGCCATTATGCCTGATGATCCATAATCGGGACTGGGCCAATTGGGAAAAGATCATGAACAGTGCCCCCGGTGCAGCAACCGATGAGCGGCAGGTCACGCTCCCTAGACCTGGTCATGCTGATCTGGCTGGCGGCATCAAATATCGCCAAAAGGACCTCCGTAATATTTTGGAACGGGCCAGTGCCAGAGAGACCGCCATTCGGGTCGCTGTTGGTGCCGTCGCTCAAAATATCCTGGCAGCCTTTGATATTTCTGTCAGAGGTCACGTCGTCAGTCTGGGCGGCATCCAAGCGCAGGTCGACTATACTCAGCTGAACGATGCGCTCTATGCTACGCCGCTATACTGCACCGATGCTCAGGCTTCTGCCAAAATGATAGCGGCCATCGATCAGGCCAAGACACAGGGAGACAGTCTAGGCGGCGTTGTGGAAGTCGTTGTCGAAGGCTTGCCTATTGGATTAGGCAGCCATGTCCAGCCAGACCGCAAATTAGACGGACGTTTGGCGCAGGCCTTGATGAGCATCCAAGCCATCAAAGGCGTAGAGATCGGCGTCGGCTTTCAGGCCGCAGGACTTTCGGGCTCTCAGGTACATGACGAGATTTTTTATACCCCAGAAAAAGGCTACTACCACCAGACCAATCGCTGCGGCGGCTTGGAGGGCGGCATCACCAACGGCGAGCCGCTCATCGTACGTGCAGCCATGAAGCCGATCCCCACCTTGTACAAACCACTGCACAGTGTCGATTGGCTCAGCAAAGCGGAGGGAGAGGCTTCCGTGGAGCGCTCCGATGCCTGCGCTGTCCCCGCAGCAGCGATCGTTGCAGAAAATGCTGTGGCTTGGACGATCTTAGACGCCTTTTTAGAAAAATTCAGCGGCGATCATGCCGATGAAGTAATGGCCCATTACCAGCAGTATATGGAATATGTGAGGCAGGTGTAATTATGGCAACGATTGCAATTATTGGCTTTATGGCCGTCGGCAAGACTTCTGTAGCCAAACTTTTGGCCGGTCGGCTCGATTATGAAATGATCGATACGGATAAATGGATCGCCGATGAACAGGATATGGCCATCTCAGAGATATTTGCCGCTTCTGGCGAAGATTATTTTCGTCAATTAGAGCGTGATATGCTCCTGCGCTGCACACAAATGGACAACGTGGTCATTGCCACCGGCGGCGGTGCTGTGCTCAGCCCCAAAAACCGTGAACTGCTCAAGGAGCGCTGCTATGTGATCAGCCTGACCCCTGATCCTGAGGTCATCT
>CABVBB010000473.1 GCA_902496505.1 uncultured Peptococcaceae bacterium | reverse complement strand
ATCGGCTGGGTCAGCAGCTCCTTTTTCGATCAGCTGTACAGTCGGGAATCGGTGCTGGATATCGTGCTCTCCGGCAAATTCGGCACGGTGGGCTTAGGCGGAGAGGTGAGCGATCAGGACATCGTGCGGGCTAAAGCCCTGCTCAAAGACCTGGGTATGACCGATAAGATGCGCCGCCCTTTTCATCTGCTTTCTAAAGGCGAGCGGCAGAACGTCCTCATTGCCAGGGCCCTGATCAACCAGCCGGAACTGCTCATGCTGGACGAACCAATGAGCGGGCTGGATATCCTGGCTAGAGAGCGGCTGCTGGCGATGGTGCGGGAGATGGCCAAGAATGACGAGATGAGCATCATTTATGTGACGCACCACACTGAGGAACTTTTGCTGGAAGTATTTGCGCAGACCCTTTTCCTCAAGGACAGCTTGGTGTACAAAAAAGGCCCGACTGAAGAACTTTTCAGTCAGGCCAGCCTCAGTGACTTCTTAGGCTATCCGGTGTCCGTGGAACCGCGCCAGCCCTATGGGCTGACCACGACGCTTTTAGCGGGAAAGGAGGAGAGACCATGACGGATCTCAGGCGAATGAGTGTATTCCGCGATGTACAGGTGGCGATGGATTTTCAGCAGATGGCCAGCCTGGGCTACATCGATACAGAATTCACCATGTATGGCTGCGCGTATTGGGCAAATGATCAGCGGCAGTATGTGATCAGCAGCAAGGAAGCGGATATCTGGCGCTTTATCGAGGAGAGCAAGAAAAGCGGCCGTTATACGACCCCCATAGCCACGCTGACCAAAGTCTGTCCTGTCCCCATGGGGCAAAAAGAAGCCATCGCTGATCAAGTCAAGCTGGATCTGGCGCAAGAGCTGCAAGCGGATTATCCGGCCGCGTTTTGGGCGGAGTTTAAGCAAATGGCAGCGATGACGGCTACGGATACGGCCAAGCCGATCATCGAGACCATCTGCCAAAAAGCAGCAGCCTCTTTTTCGGAGGAGCAGCTGACTCTGGCGGAAGATCTGGTGATCTTGGCTTATGACGGCAAAGTATTGAGCGAAGCCAGCTGCCAGACTTTTATGAAGCAGCTGGCTCATGAGCGGGATAAACTACTGGATGATGTGGTGGCCAAGGATATTTTGGAGAAACATTTTTATACCCTGCTTTATGAAGTCTCACCAGGCCGCTGGAAAAGGCTGACCAATGCTCGGCGGGAATGGATATTGCAGAAAAAAAGCCGGCTGGAAAAAGAGGGCCGGCTGGTCGCACCGATCTATGCAAAGACGTATTGGTACAGCAACCAGCAGACGCTGGATGACGTCCGAGCCTGGCACAAAGCGGCCTGTGACCGCATCTTGACAGAGGACTATTGTGCTCTCGTTAAGGCTATCGCGGACTGCACCGGCCCTTTTGAAGCAAAAGCGTACTGGTCGGCTGGCCGGGCTGTGCAGGAACGATACGGCGATAAGGCTTGGGAGATGTGGCAGCTTTACGCCAGGCGCTGGCACATCTCAAGTGAGGGCGAGATAGACGTCTAAGAAGGCGTTGATGATCGCCGAGTGGGCGGTGAAATACTGCTTTTCCACACCCAGATAGACAAATAGCGGCGGAGCATTTTTGATGGGCATGGTGATGATATCCTGACTGATCAGCGGAAAAGCGGTATTTTTTTGGAAGGCGGACTTGACGTGAAAGCCCACTGCATGGCCGCTGGTGATGGCATCTTGGTAGATGTCGATATTATTGGTCATAGTATAATAATCCGGCTGGCCATACGCTTCCAGCAAACGGCATAAGGGATTGGCGTAAGAGTAGCTGTTTTGGTAGACGGCCAGCGGATACTTGAGCAGAGATCTGATAGAAACGCTTTTTTGCTTGGCTAGAGGGTGCAGCGGGGAGATGGCGATGTAGAGCTTATCCGAGCGCAGAAAAGCATAATGGATCTGTTCATTATCCTCAGGCGGAGTGGAAAAGGAAGCGAATAGTCCTAAAGCACTGCCTTCCGGCAGCAGCCGCTGGATCTCCTCTGTCTCCTGCTGCATGATCTTGAGATGGATGTGCGGGTATTGCTGCAAAAAAGCTTTGGTGATGGCCGTGATATTGTACAAGCCCAGCGCAGGCGAGATCAGGATGTTGAGGGATTCTTTCGGCTGGACGGTCTGCTGATGGTTTTGCAGCGTTTCCAGCTGCCTGACGGCGCTGTCGATGCTGGCGACCACGTCTTCTGCCGTTTTGATAAAGACTTGACCGTACTCAGAAAGCAGCAGTTTTTTGCGGCCGTCGCGGATGAAAAGGGGACAGCCTAATTCCTCCTCCAATTTTTTGATGGCGATGCTGATATTTTGGGGAGAAATATTGCTCTTTTGTGCGGCTTTATTGATAGAGCCCAGCTGGTGGATCAAAAGCAGATAGCGCAGCTGCTTGATGGTCATAGGAGCACCTCCTTGGGGCACAAGAAAAATGATACTATCTTTATCATAGCTATAAATGGAAACCTTAGCAAGAGTCTCTTTACGCAGCTTAGCAGTAAGCGGCAAAAGCAGGGCAAAAGACGATTTTAAACGTCTTTTGCCCTGCTTTTTGTTAGGGTGCTATTAAGGCCA
>CABVBB010000472.1 GCA_902496505.1 uncultured Peptococcaceae bacterium | reverse complement strand
GCCTCCTTGCTCTGCGGATGCGCAGCAATATAGCAATTTTCCTGTATAGGTCCGACAATCAGCGTTTTAATATCCATGATTTCCTCCTAAAATACCCGTTTGCTGTCTAAGAGCATCGTCACTGGCCCATCATTAGTGAGCTCCACCTGCATATGCGCCTGAAACTGCCCGGTTGCGGCTTGGAGGCCCCATTCGGCCAGAGACTGATTGAATATTTCATACAGCGCCTTAGCCTGCTCAGGCTTGGCAGCATCAGTAAAACTAGGCCGTCGGCCAGTGCGGCAGTCGCCGTATAATGTAACTGGGAGACAGATAATATCTCGCCGCCAATATCCAATAGCGAGAGATTCATTTTACCTGCCTCATCTTCAAAAATACGCAGATGAGCGATCTTATCCGCTAAATAGCGGGCATCACTCTCTGTATCCTCGTGAGTGACGCCTAAAAGGACCAAAAGTCCCTTTTGGATCTCACCCACCGTCTGCTGATCGACTTGGACCCGGCTTTGGGTCACACGCTGTATGACTGCTCTCATGTACCTATTTAACTCCCTTTTTTGGCTGTTTTAACTGGAGATCGTCCGCTTGACCTCGATCACGTCACGAATGCTCTTGATCTTATCGATCATGACATTGAGCTGATTGAGATTGTTGACCTCAATGCTCATCTCCATATAAGTCTGCCCTTCTTTGACCCTAGATGTAATGGCAGTGATGTGCACCTTGGCGTCATTGATCAGCCCCATAACTTCTGGCGTGATCTTGGGACGGTCGATGGCCACTACCAAGAGCTGGACCTGAAAGACATTTTCCTCCACGCTGTCCCATTGGGCTTCGACCAAACGGGAAGCTTCATTGGCAAAAAGGTTTTTCAGGTTGGGACATTCTGCATGGTGGATGGTTATGCCGCGTCCGCGGGTGATATAGCCGACGATAGGATCGCCTGGCAGCGGCTTGCAGCACTGAGCGAATCGAATGCTCACATCGTCGATGCCGCGCACAGTCACGCCGGCGCTGTTTTTAGATTTCTGCGGCTTATTAATGTTTTTGCGGGCTTCTTTGTTGCTCTTGCTGTTCAGAAGGCTTTCGAATTGATCACCGCCTGCAGCGGCCTGCGGCAGATCTTTGACGAACTCCTCTTTCAAACGATTGGTCACCTGGGCAGCTGTTATACTGCCGTCGCCCAAACCAGCCAATACATCCTCGTGGTTGTTGAAGCCTACTTTACGGGCGATCTGAGCCAGATGATCGTCTTTGCTGTAAAAAGCAACATCCAATCCTTGCCTCTTTAATTCTTTATCCAAGAGCTCTTTACCTTTTAAGATATTCTCCTGCCGCTTATCTTTTTTGAACCACTGCCGGATCTTATTTTTGGCCTGCGAGCTCTTGGCAATATTGATCCAGTCCTGTCCGGGACCATTGGCCTGCTTGGAGGTCAAGACCTCGACGATCTCACCGGTCTTGAGCTGATAGTCCAAAGGAACGATCTTGCCGTTGACCTTGCTGCCGATGCAGCGGTTGCCCACCTCGGTATGCACCCGATAGGCAAAGTCGATAGGCGTTGATCCCGCGGGCAGCTCGTAAACATCGCCCTTTGGCGAAAAGACGAATACAGAATCAGAGAACAGATCCAGTTTGACGGTCTCCAAAAATTCCTTATTGTCCTGCGCATCGTTTTGCATTTCTTTGAGCTGTTCCAGCCAGCTGAGCTGATTGGTGTTTTTCTTGGCCTTGCTGCCGCCAGTCTCTTTGTAGATCCAGTGGGCAGCAATACCATATTCAGCAGTCATATGCATGTCAAAGGTGCGGATCTGGATCTCAAAGGGTTCGCCTCGGGGGCCGATAACGGTGGTGTGCAGCGATTGATACATATTGGGCTTCGGCATGGCGATATAGTCCTTGAAGCGTCCAGGAATGGGCTTCCACAGCGTATGCACGATACCCAGCACAGCATAACAGTCTTTGACCGTATCCACCAACGCACGGACAGCGATCAAGTCATAGATCTCGTTGAGATCCTTGTTTTGCTTTTTCATCTTGTTGTATATGCTGTAAAAATGTTTGGGGCGGCCTTCGATATCCACTTTGATATCGGCTTTTTCAAATTCCTGCTTCAGGATATCGATGACTTCATTGATATATTCCTCGCGCTCCTTGCGCTTCATGGAGATCCTGGCCACCAGATCGTAATACGTATCCGGCTCCAGATAACGCAGAGACAGATCCTCCAGTTCCCATTTGAGCTTGGAAATACCTAACCGGTTAGCGATCGGCGCGTAGATCTCCAGCGTCTCCTGAGCGATCTCTTTTTGCTTCTCAGGAGATTGGTGCTTGAGCGTACGCATATTGTGCAATCTGTCAGCCAGCTTGATGACGATGACCCGCACATCCTCTGCCATAGCCAAAAACATCTTGCGGTAGCTTTCCAGCTGGCGTTCCTCTTTGGAGTTGCATTCCAGCTTGCTCAATTTGGTGACGCCATTGACCAAAAAGCTGACTTCTTCACCGAAATTATTGACCACGCAGTTCATCTTGCAGTCCGTATCCTCAGCAACATCGTGCAATAATCCAGCTGCGATAGCCTTTTCGTCTAAGCCCAGCTCTGCCAG
>CABVBB010000471.1 GCA_902496505.1 uncultured Peptococcaceae bacterium | reverse complement strand
CAAGTTTCTGCATTTCCTTCAAAAATGAACTGTGCAGATATTGTAAATATCCCTCGAATCATATATAATATTAAGGGTTTTTTAAGGCCGCGAGGCCTAAACTTTACCTCAACTCGAACGAATGAACCCAGGGAGGTCTTTGTGAATATGAGCAGCCAGCAGAAAAAAACCGATGTTGTTTTGATCGGCGCCGGCATTATGAGTGCTACACTCGGAGCATTACTGAAAGAATTAGCCCCAGAATGGAACATCACTGTTTTTGAAAAACTTTCCGCCCCCGGCGAAGAAAGCTCCAACGAATGGAACAACGCCGGTACCGGCCACAGTGCTCTGTGCGAACTGAACTACACTGTGGAAAAAGCCGACGGCACTATGGACATCAGCAAGGCCGTCAAGATCAACGAGCAGTTCCAATTATCCCGCCAGTTTTGGTCTTATCTGGTCAACAATGGCCGCATCGGTCATCCTGAAGAATTCATCCGCCCGCTGCCCCACGTCAGTCTGGTGCACGGCAAAGACGATGCCGCTTTTCTGCGCAAGCGCTACGATGCCCTGAGCGCCTGCCCGTTATTCCGCGGCATGTCTTACAGCAATGATCCCGCCGTGCTCAAAGAGTGGCTGCCGCTGGTCATGAAGGGCCGCGATCCCCGCGAACCTCTGGCCGCTACCAAAAACGACAAGGGCACGGATGTCAATTTTGGCGCCTTGACCCGCAGCTTGTTCGGCTATCTGGCACAGTCCGGCGTGGACATCCATTATAACCACACGGTCAAGGATCTCAACCGCACCAAAGACGGCGCTTGGGCTGTCAAAGTGCAGAATGCCGGCGGTCAGACCGACATTTACGAAGCCAAATTCGTCTTCATCGGCGGTGGCGGCGGCAGTCTGCCCCTCCTGCAGAAATCCGGCATCCCTGAGGGCCGCGGCATCGGCGGTTTCCCCATCAGCGGATTGTTCATGGTCTGCGATGACCCCGCTGTGGTAGACAAACACTTCGCCAAAGTCTACGGCAAAGCCAAGGTGGGCGCGCCCCCCATGTCCGTGCCTCATCTGGACACCCGCTACATCGACGGCAAAAAATCCCTGCTCTTCGGGCCGTTTGCTGGCTTCTCGCCTAAATTCCTGAAGACGGGCTCCTACTTTGACCTGATCGGTTCAGTCAAGCCGCACAATGTCATCAATATGGTCAAATGCGGCCTCAGTGAGCTGTCGCTGGTCAAATACCTGATCCAGCAGCTTTTGCTCACAGACAAATCCCGCCTCAAAGATCTGCAAGACTTCGTGCCTACCGCCCGCCTGGAAGATTGGCGCGTCATCGTCGCTGGTCAGCGCGTCCAAGTCATTGCTCCTGAAGGACTCAAATTCGGCACAGAGATCATCCACGCAGCCGACGGCTCCATCGCCGCCCTGCTGGGCGCTTCCCCAGGCGCGTCTGTGGTCGTCGATATCATGCTCGATCTGCTCAGCCGCTGCTTCCCGCAGTACCAAGAGGAATGGCTGCCGAAGATCAAAGAGATGATCCCCTCCTACGGCATCAAGCTGGCCGACCATCCAGAACTGTTCCAAGAAGTCCAAGCCTCTACTGCCCAAACGCTGGGCTTAGTCCATTAAGATACGTAAGGCTCATCTGCATCAGCGGATGAGCCTTTTTGCTGTACGGGCTGGGGCAAGAAATGCTATAATGAACGATACTCTTGCCCCAGCTCGATCACAGAAAGTGGTGAAGCGATGATCAGAAAGACTTGGCGTGATAAAATTGCCGCTCTTATAGCGCATCCAACAGCCCTGCCGATCCTGGCCGCGGCAATGGCTGCCCTGCTCCCTATACTGACGCTTTTATATATCCTGTGTCTGAATTTCGGCCGAGACGGGATGTTTTTGAATCCTGGTCTGTGGCTGTGGACAGGCTTTTACAGCGCCCTCCTTATGCTCCGCTTCGGCGGCCAGTGGCCGATGTCTTATCGGGGGATATTAGTGGTGCTGTTTTCGTTCGACGGCCTGGTGATCGCCCTCTTACTGCTCGTTTCGACCATGGCCGGTCTTGTTGGCGTACTGCTGATGCTGTTCGCCACGCTGACACCCTTTCTGCCGCTAGGCCTGCTCTTCTCGCTGCTTTTTGGCTAGCGGCCCACACAAAAAGCCGAACCAACATTACGCTTGGTTCGGCTTTTTTGCTCTTCTTATTCTTCGGTCAAGATCTGATAAACGGGTGCGCCTTCGCATTCATGCGGCATACGCACGCCGCCGAGGACAGCCAGTGTCGGGGTGACGTCCACCTGGCGGATGACGCGCTTGGTGGTGAAACCTTTCTTGATGCCGCGGCCAGCAGCGATGAAGATGGGGGACACAGAGGTATCGCCATAGCCCCAAGTGGTGGAGAGACTGTCGGCATGGTCGTAATTGTAGCCTTCGGCCAAGAAATAGATGATATCGCCGGAGCGCGGGCCGCCGTGGCCTAAAAGCAGCGCATCTTTGTTGCGCAGGGCCAAGGCGATGACGCGCTTGCCAGTGGTAGGATCGTGGTAACCGTAAAGGTCGGTCATGATCTGCTCTTCCAATTCATATTGATCCGCTGGATCGACGATGCCATGGGGATCGCGGCCCTTGAGGTTGATATAGATATGGTTGCC
>CABVBB010000470.1 GCA_902496505.1 uncultured Peptococcaceae bacterium | reverse complement strand
CAACGATGATAAAAATCGTTATTGCGACAGCCCCTTCTTTTTCTATTAGTGCGCCAGGAGGGAGTCGAACCCCCGACCTCATGGTTCGTAGCCATGCACTCTATCCAGCTGAGCTACTGGCGCATATCAAGCGGAGAGAGTGGGATTTGAACCCACGATACCGTTCCCAGTATACACCCTTAGCAGGGGTGCGCCTTCGGCCTCTCGGCCATCTCTCCTCGTCATTTGCGACTATGTTATTATAGCACAGTCTTTTTAAAAAAGCTAGTAGAAATTGAAAAAAATTTTTAAACGGAGAGGGTGGGATTCGAACCCACGGAACCCGCAAAGGCTCAACGGTTTTCAAGACCGCCTCCTTCAACCGCTCGGACACCCCTCCACGCTGAACACATTACATATTAGCACAGGGCTGGGGCGAATGTCAACCAATTATCGCCGAAATTTTGCCCTATCTGCCAAACAAACGTTATGCATCTCTGGCAAACGCAAAAGGACCGTGCTGATCCGTCAAGCAAGCGGTCAGCACGGTCCTTCATTTTTTATGCTGCGCCTAGGTCTACAGTCCCAGGTCGCTTTTGAGCTTCGCCAATTCATCCTCTACCGAAGGGCTGCCCTGGGAAGCGTATTTCTTCTCCAGTTCTTTGGCCTCATCGACTGGTGTTGAATTGAGTTCTGCCATGGCATTGGCCCGATCCAGCATATTGTTGGCTTTGTCCTCCATGCGGCCAAAGGCATTCATAGCGTCATTGGTCTTACCTGTGGCAGCGTCTAAGGCGTTCAGCTTCTCTTGTGTTTTGGCCACGGCCAATTTAGCGTTGATCATTTCTCTTCTGGCCTTGAGCTCATTGATATCGCTGGTCAGTTTGTCATGCATCTGACGCATTTTGACGGCATTTTCATGGGCGACAGCATAGGCGGTATGCAGACCGGCACCCGCCGCTTCTAATTCCTGCTTTTTGCTCAAGAAGACGCGGGCATCATCCTCATTGGCTGCCAAAAGCGCTTTCTTGGCCAATTCTTCATATTTAGCCACCTCGGCTACATTGGCATCCACGAGACGCTTGGTGCGTGCTTCTTCTGCCATGACGCCGGCGGTCTCTTTTTTGACCTCTGCCAGATCCTCAAGCATATCCCGCAAATATTGATCGATCATTTTTGAGGGATCTTCCATCTTGTCCAGCACGGCATTGACATTGGCCTTGACGATATCACCAAATCTCTCTAAAATATTACCCATTTTTTCTGCCTCCTCTATTCATTGGCTCACTCATATTTCTTGGCTAATTCTTCCGCCTCTTGGTCGCCAAAGGTTTCTAACGGCGTATCAAGCAGGCGTTCCAATTCTTCTTGCTGCTTCTGAACCTTTTCTTTGCGTTTAAAAATGATCATGCCCAACAGCGATGCGCAAAAGATGATGCCTAATACTGCCGCCATCTGCTGCGCCGGAAAAGACTTATCCTCCATGATCTCTTTTCCCGCCTCGGCGAAGGCTTTGGCAAAAAACGCCTCATCACTCAGTCCGCTGCTGTAATAATACGTATCGATCTTATCCAAAAGGATCGCCCGGGCCTCATCGTCCATCACCGCATGTGTCGCCTGAACGCCAGCCAAGCAATACGAACGATAGTCTTCATCTTTTTCATAGAAGATCAGCAGCACATGGGCCTCGTCCGTAAAAAGCTTTTCATACGTGGCCTCAGCGAAATCCATGATCTCCTGATCGCTGGCATAATTTCCGCTGCCGATATGATCGGTGATGTAGACATAGGGCTGCACGCCTGTAGCCTTGTAAAAACGCTCCAGTCCCGCGATCAGGGTATCTTTGTCTGTTATCCAGCCCAACTCATCGGTATAATAGCCTGTTTCATGCACCGATCCCGCAGCCAAAGGCGTTCTCTCCACTTTGCCGCGGTCCGACATCATGGCGAATAGTATCGTCACGACCAGCATGAGCGCGCTGAGGATCATGACCAGCGCAAAAAAATTCTGCCACGTATGATCGCCTTTAGGTTTATTGTTCTGGCCACTCGGCCGGCCAGGACCTGTACCGCTGGGACCGCCGCCATACGTCCGCCTGTCGATGCGCGGACCCATCACGATCGTAGGCCGCATCACTGGACGGCTGCTTCTGCCGCCCCAACTGCTGCCTCCACTGCTTCTTCCTCGGCTGCCGCCGAAACTTCCTCCACGACTGCCGCCGCCAAAGCTTCCGCCGCGACTGCCGCCGCCAAAACTGCCGCCTCGGCTGCCACCACCCGCTCTGCCCATTTTCTGCCCCCTATCTTGCTCAATGCACTTATTAGTCTTGATTTTATCACGCTTCACATACCAACGCAAGCGCTGTACGCCAATAATTGGCTCTTTAAAAGAAAGCCATGCAGCGCTCTGTAGAAAGCGGTTTCTCCATCGTTTAGCGGGCACCAAAAAACCGACCCCCGTATGAACGGAGGCCGGTCGAACTGGCACGATATTATTTGGTGATGACTTCTGCGCCGCCCATGTAGGGTCTGAGAACTTTGGGGACGACAACGGAACCGTCAGCCTGCTGGTAATTTTCCAAGACAGCAGCGACTGTACGGCCGATGGCTAAGCCAGAGCCGTTCAAGGTGTGGACGAAACGGACTTTGCCGT
>CABVBB010000469.1 GCA_902496505.1 uncultured Peptococcaceae bacterium | reverse complement strand
GATCGCACCTTGTGGAACCTAAGACCATCCAGACGATGATCAACCGTCTGGTGAGCAAGGGCGCCATCCGTGCGGACAAAAGCAGCGGCAGGACTTTCACCTATCAGGCGCAGGTGGCGGAGGATGCTTACAAGCTTAAGGCCAGCGAACATTTTTTGGATAAGCTTTATGAAGGCTCAATGAATCTCTTGGTGGCGCAGTTCGTCCGGCAGAAAAAGATCTCGCCGGAGGAAAAGGAGGCGCTGCGCCGTTTGCTGGAGGAGGATGACTGATGCTGCTGTTAGAAAAAATATTTGGCTGGATCTGGCTGGCCTCTGTGAGCGGAGCCGTGGTAGGGCTGGCGCTTTTGCTGCTCAAAAAGCTGCTGCGCGGCCGCTTGAGCCCCGCCTGGCAGTATGCGCTGTGGCTGATCTTATTGGTCAAGCTCTTGCTGCCTATGGGACCAGCCAGTCCCTACAGCGCGTACAATGCGCTGCCGCCCAGTCTTCAACAGATGCAGACTGCGCCCAGCGTCACTGAGCCAGCCCCAATGGGCGCCTGGACTGCCGTGCCTGCCATAGGACCGGCGGCCGGCGGAGATATCGTCATTTTCAGCTGGCACCAGCTGGCTGCGCTGGCCTGGCTCGTCGGAGCGGTGCTCGTGCTGCTCTTTTGGGGCGTGCAGTACAACAGGATGCAGCGCACCCTGCGCCGTCAAGGACGAACTGCGCCAGAAGATTGGCAGAAACTTTTGGCACGCTGTCAGGCGGAAGCAGGCGTGAGACAGCCGGTGACCCTCATGGTGCAGCCGCTTTTCGCCTCGCCTGCGCTCTCAGGGCTTGTGCGCAAACGGCTGCTCTTGCCTGCGAATGCGGAGGCGCTCAGTGAAAAAGAGCTGCGCTATGTTTTTTTGCACGAGCTGTGTCATCTGCGCCATGGCGACCTCTGGCTCAACGCGCTGCTGCTGATTTTGCAGGCGCTGCATTGGTTCAACCCCGTCCTATGGCTGTGTTTTGCCCAAGTGCGGCGGGATAGGGAGCTTTACTGCGACGCGGCAGTGGTCCGTCATTTGGGTGAGACGGAGCGGCTGGACTATGGACGGGCGCTTTTAGAAGCAGCGGCGCAGAAGCCGGCAGCGTCTATGCGCTTATTGGCTATGGCCAATGACCATGACAGCCTGCGTGAACGGATCGTGCAGATCAAAAAAGCTGCCTTCTGGCAGAAACACCGCACGGCCATCGCTCTCTTGGGCGGCGTCTGCTTAGTGGGCGCGGCGTTTTTGTTCCTCACCGGGCCGCAGGCAGAGGAGCCGACGCAGGAAAATGTGCCCAGTGTAGAGGCCACGAGTATCGAGGAAGCTCTCTGGGAGAAGCGCACGCCCTATGTGGGCGATCCTGCGGCCAGCGGCGAGATCGAAGCGCTGCTGCCGCTCCGCCAGAATCTGCGCAAGGCAGCATTGCAGACCACCGTCGAGCCTTACGGTATGACGGTGCAGCTGCTTATGACAGAGGATTTGCTCAGCGCAGCGGATCAAGAACAGCTTTTCCGCAATGCCGCTATGCTCATGGCTCTTATCGGCAATCTGGATTATGTGGATTACCAGATCACCACTGGGGCGTGTGATGTGTCTTACAAAGGGCATATCACCCGCCAAGCTGCTGCCGCTGGTTTTGACAGCGCCGATCTGCACGATGTGAGCAGCGAACAGGAGATCTTTTACGATTGGGTAGATAAGTGGCGGATCAGCGATGTGGCCGAAAATGCCCAAGCCGCCTTTTGGAGCGAAAGCCCCGCCCGCGATCTTCTGCCGCCAGAGGCAGAAGAAGCTGTGCAGGTATACGCTGACGGCACGATCGAAAATAAAGCGCTCTACCAAGCGTACAGCAGCGGTCAGAGGATGGAGCTCATCGTCCTCATCTATCGTGACGATGGCCGCACGCTGAGCTACTGGCAGCGCTACAGTCAAGACGCAGAGGGCGGGCTTGTCTGCACCAGTTATTTGCCCGCTGAAGGCAATATCTTCGCCGGGACGTATAATGAGACCACCCCCCAGCCTTTCACGCCGCAAAACGCCAAAGAATGGGCTGCAAAGCTGCTTGGACTGACGGGGCAAATCAAATGATCCATTTGAGCGGAGGAAAGACGAGCAAACTTTCCCCGCTCAAAAATTTTTTGTAAAGAAAAGACTTGCATTCTGCGGACGCATGTAGTAAAATATCGTTTGCAAAGACATGCGGGGGTATAGCGCAGTTGGGAGCGCGTCTGAATGGCATTCAGAAGGTCAGGGGTTCGAATCCCCTTATCTCCACTCTAAAAGCCGAGCACAGTTCGTTGAGAACAGTGCTCGGCTTTTGTCGTCTCTGGAGCAAAATTTCCTCTGCCGGATGTTTGAAACGGCAGGGGAATTTTTTTGCGCAGCGCCGTGCGTATATTTGTGTTGACATACTACTATATGACGTAGTAGTATAACTGTAATGGATAGAGAAAAGGGGTGAGAAGATGCAGGCGCTTCGGAAAATGTCAGAGACAGAGAAGCAGATCATGATGCTGATCTGGCAGGCGGAGGAATTGCCAGTGACCGCGTCGGAGGTACAGCAGTTGGCAGGGGACGTCAAGGAATGGAAGCACACGACCATTGCGACATTTTTACAGAAGCTTTGTCAGAA
>CABVBB010000468.1 GCA_902496505.1 uncultured Peptococcaceae bacterium | reverse complement strand
TTAAAAGAGGGTTATAAACCGAGCCGAATTTTGACAGCCGACTATGTTTTGTACCAAATCGCGGCGGATTTCTGCGACAAGAGCAAAATTTTCCTGGAATTTCTAAATTACACCATCACTGGCGATGAAATTTTAGAAAGTTTTCAGGAATCGACCCGTTTGACCTACGAAGCGATGGAGCCCACCATCATGGAAATGGACAAGGAAAAGCATCTGCTCTCCCACATGACCCGCGATGACAGTGAGCCGCCCAACCAGCAGCCCGCACAGCAGGCCAAGATCATCGATTTTCGCACCGGTCGGCCTGTAGAGCAGTGAGGAGGAGACCGATGAAAAACCGTTTCCTAGCCTTGGGCGCAGGGCTTCTGCCGCTTGGGGCAGGTTATGCGCTGCATACCCTGATGCTGGCGCTGCCAAGCATAGCGATGCCCTACCGGCTCATCGCCTTGGTGTGCCTGTTTTTCTGGGCACTGGCGGGCTATGGGCTGTGCGGATCCGCTCCTGTTGGCCAGATGAGCGCCGTCAGCCATGGACCAGCCTTCCTCGTGCTGGCCCTGCTGTTTTTTCAAGAGCTCATATTAGGCCATTACTGGTCCAATATCTGGGGGCTTTTGACCTAGCTTTATTATCTGCCTGTGCTCGAACTGGCCGCCGGGATCACCATTTGGAGCCATAGGCTTTGGCCAGTGTATCTGACCGCTTTTCTTTTGATGTACGCGGCTTTTTACGCCGGCGGCTGTTGGCGGCAGAGACGGCAAAAGGGCCAGGCTTTGGCCAAAAATAGATGAGATACCTTGCAGAGAGACACGCGAAAAAGACCACAGTCCTAGGCTGTGGTCTTTTTCTGTATTTATAAAAGGGGGGATCACAAAGGGGTATAACGAACGATGGCTTGATGCATCCGGCCTTTGAAGGCGTTTTGCAGAAGCGCTACATAGTGAGCATAGCGGGGATCGTTTTCGTCCAGGCTGATCAATTCTGCTTCACATTCAGAACAGATGAAGCTGCCCAGCATATGCAGCCCATCATGCAGTCCGCCCGGCGGTATCTGACCGCACAACGCACAGCACGGGTAAATATTATTACGGTTCGGCACGATGACATCACTCCAGTCAAGAATTTATCTAATACCGATAGTCTTGACGATTTTTTCAAGCTTTAATCTATCTATATGCAAAAATCTCTGTGAAGGTGTCAGTCCCACCCAAGAGGACAATGCCCCCAAAGCCAAGGAATTAGTTACAAAAAAACAAAAATACCGCTCTTGCGTAAAATTAGCCGGCATTTTATGGTATAATGCACACTGTTGAGACGTGGACAACCCTGTTGGTCTTAAAAAATGTCTAACAAGCGATACGAAGTAGTCTGCAAAGCATAAAGCCATGAGCGCTTTCTGCATAGATCCCTGCAGTCAAAGAAACGAGAGAGGACGTGGTCGTTATCAAACGGTTAGCATGGACAATGATTTTGATTTTAGTAGGTATGTTGTGGGCGGTGCCGGCATTTGCGGCAGACCAGCCAGCAGTGGATGAATGTTATGCCGATCTAGGCGATAATGTCATCAAAGCGGATGGAGTCACTTATCTGCCGCTTAAAAATATCATGGACAGCCTGGGTGCCAGCGTGATCTGGTGCGCAGACGATCAGGACAAGATCTTAGTAGCCGCTGACGGACAGCGCTATCAGATCACCTTGAGTTTTGACTATGCCAGCGGCACCACCTATGCTGGGACCATCGATGAGAACCTGACTTATTTGGTGCAGATGAAAGATGGACGAGCCTATTTCCCCTTAGACTTCTACGAAGAGATCATCGATCGGGAGATCCATTTTGTATCCAATATGAACCGGATCAATTTCGTCGACCCGCATCCACAGTGGCGCGAAGCAGTAGCAGCCAAAGATGATCAGCCGGCTGTTTACAATAATACCAATCCCAAGATCAAGAATCTGGCGCCCTATACCGTTGAGGCCGTGTCCCGTTCGGCTGCGCCCAGTGTTGCGACCACGATCAACGGCATCCCAGTGGATAATGAGCCCATGATCTGGCCGACCACCGCTACCCGCATCAGCTCTCCCTATGGCAAGAGAGGCCGGGGCTTCCATACAGGCGTTGATATCGACGGCGATACAGGAGATCCTGTTTACGCCGCTTGGAACGGCAAAGTGGTCAAAGCAGGCTGGAGCGGCGGTTACGGCAACTGCATCGATATCGAGCACGCCGATGGCAGCGTCACCCGCTATGCGCATCTGCAATCCATCTCCACTACCATCGGCACCATCGTTACTCACGGTGAACAGATCGGTACCTTAGGTGCTACCGGCAATGCCAGCGGCGATCATCTCCATTTTGAAGTCCGCAAAGGCAAAGCGACCTATAATCCCTTGGAGTATATCTCCACCAGCCGACGCGTGCAGTAAATAAAACATAATAGCTGATGTAAGATCATATGAGCCTGCGAAATTTTTCGCAGGCTTTTTTCGTGCGCTCTGAAAGGGTGGATATTTGGAGGCTCACTGGTGAGGCAGAGGAGCTGACCGCTGCGCGTAGAGCGCTATACAGAGTTTGTCGAAGGAATGTCGAATATTGCAGCGCGTATCCTTGTAAATATCGTCATTATACGCCGGATTATAAAAAATCAAAAG
>CABVBB010000467.1 GCA_902496505.1 uncultured Peptococcaceae bacterium | reverse complement strand
CCGCTTAGAGGAGGCGAGGGTCGAGTTCATTTGAGAATCTCGTATAAAACCCGCTACAACCAATGATCTGCCGCCAATGATGGCTTGATCGCCAAGCTTAGTTGTGCCGTCTTTATAGTAGCTGATCGGTACATATAGCTCCCCGCTTTTGGGCTGCACGGGGATATTATCCAGATCCAGCAGAAGGTCAAACCGTTGACTTTGCGTGGAAACTCCATGATCCACCACACTGCCGGCAAGAGAATGTCCGCTAAGGGTAATTTGATCAGCGCTTATATTAAGAAATTTCAGGATTTGACAATCCGCAACAGCTTCATTTTCTGCGGCAAAGTGAACAAGCGGCCCTGGGTCTAGTGTACCGGCATGCATCTGCATAAAATGCGGTGTCTTGGCCTCCTGCATGAGCTGATCGATTGCGCCGGTCAGATTGACAGCCAGAGTTGCGGCAAGCGACATCAGCAGGGCGGCTGCTGCGATAAAAAGCAGCGTGGTCAAAGAAACCACCTTGTTTCTGGTGATATCCCGCCAGATGAGATGCTTAATCATAAAGGCCTCCGTTTTCCAATTCGCGTATAGGGCGCATGACATAGAGCATGATCGCTGTTATAAAGAGCATAAGGCCAGCTAGAATGATCAATAACCCAATACCTCGGCTCGCCCCTGTGCCGATCAGCTTTCCTACACTGCCAGCCAGCGCGCCGTTTGGCAGCAGAAGCGGTGTAAACACATAGTCTGCGAGCAGACCAGAGACAGCGTAGGCCGCTACATAACCCAGCTGCGAGATCAGGCCGATCAGCCCCCAGACACGGCCCTGCTGGCTATTGGCAACATTAGAGCGGATCAGGTAGTCAATGCTGGCATTGGCTAAAGGCAGCGTCGCAAAGAAAAGAAAGCCTGCGGTACCGATGAACAGAATATTTTCCCTGAGGCCAAAAAGCAGCATAAAGATACCAGCGCCGCCTAGTGAAAGGGTGAGGAGCCGGGCGTAACCTCTGTGGATGGTGATACCGCCTAAGAGAAGGCTGGAGAGCAGCATACCCAGCGCGATCACCGTCATGAGCGTACCGAGGGCTGCACTGCTCGCGAAGCTAAGGATCATCGGTGAGGCCAACGTTTGAAGAATGCCTATGGAGAAGGTGATCACAGAACCCATGACCGTCAAGGTAAGCAGGCCTTTCTTAACAGTAAGTGCGCTCCAGCCATCCTTTAACTCTGACAGAAAGGAGGCGGTCTGACCCTTTGGTTTGCGCCCAAGCCCCTTACGAACGGCCTGCGTTGTAGTGACCGTCACAAAAAAGGTACAGATGTCAATGATGAGCAGCAAACGGATATCCGAGACTTGCAGCAGAAAGCCTGCCAGTATGGGAGAAATCAGATATTTAGCAGAGCCCGCCAGCTGTACCATGCCGCTGGCCCGACTATATTGCTCCGGTGTCAAGAGATCGGTGATCGTGGCTTTGTAAGCTGGTTCTAAAAGCGAGATAAAGATTGAACTGATCGTTACGCCGATGCCTATTTGCCACACCTGTGCATCACCCTGCAGCAGACAAAGCAAAATGAACAAAAGACCGAGGGCAGAGAGGGCATCGCCTAAGATCATCAGCAGTCTGCGGTCGTAGCGGTCAGCCAGCACGCCGGCTGGTACACTCAGTAGAAGCGAGGGCAGGAAGGCCAGCAAGGTCACTAGGGCCATTAGGGACGCTTTACCTGTCTGTTGGAAGATATACACGCCCAAGCCGAATGAGGTCAGGCCGCTGCCAATAGCGGAGATCAGATCACCGAACCAAAGCAGCAAAAAGCGGCTGAAAGCATCACTGGGCGTGTTCATTTGTAGCCTTCTCTTCTAAAAAAATAGGCTGTAAGACGCTCAAATGCCCCTCTTCTACACCAAGTAGTCTCTCTAAATGGAAGACGAAGGCTCTGATCTTCGTCAGCTTTGCAGCGGGTGTCAATTCAAAGATATCATCATCGAGCATGATATCCAGATAGCATACTGCCATTTCCATGCATTCCAGGGGATAAGGCGTCGCAAAGATACCCTGTGCGATGCCGTCCTCTAGGATTCCTGCCAAAATGGGGGGAACATGCTGTAAAATGATATGTTTTGTTTTGTCATGCATCAATACGTTTTGTGGTCGGTGCAGATGCTCGATCATCTCCTGGCCAGCTGTCTGCACCGTATTTTCCACGCGTAAGGCCAAAATTGTGCGGATCAATCGTTCCTCCACCGGAATGCGGTCATCTTGGGCAATCTGCCGCGCTTCAGACAAAATCTGAGTTGTTTGCCGTTCAATAAGGGCGTCCATAATATCTTCCTTTGATTTGAAATGATAATAGAGCGTCCCCTTGGCGATTCCCACAGCCGCCAAAATATCATTGGCACTGGTGCGGTCAAAGCCTTTCTCCATGAATAGCCGCGCAGCAGCATCAAGTATCTCATTTTTGCGCTCATCAGCTTCTTTGACAATTCGCATGCTCATCTCTCCTTTTATATGACCGACCGTCGGTCTATAAATGCATCATACCATAGGCCTTCAGCAACGTCAAGCAAAATATCAGTATACAGGACGAGGTCCCTTCACAGACTGATCAGCTGGCACTCTATTGAAATTTACGATAGTGGTCTATCGAATCCACGAACTTTAC
>CABVBB010000466.1 GCA_902496505.1 uncultured Peptococcaceae bacterium | reverse complement strand
GAGACGATGCCGCCGAAGGAGGAGGCCATGCCCATGGTGATGCCAGAAGACAATCCAATGTGGTTGGGCAGCAGTTTTTGTCCCAGGACGACGGAGGGGCTGTAGGCCAGATTGAGCGCGATGGCAGCCGGGATCAGCATGAGCGCCGAAAGGGCGACCGAACGGGTATAGGCGATGATAGCCATGCAGGGCACCAAGGCAATGATGCCGGCACGAATGACGTTTTTGAAGCCCAAGTTGTCTGCCAGGCGGCCGCCGATCAAGGTGGCTATCGCGCCTGAAATGGCGATGACAGAGGTGATCAGGCCGGAAGCTTCTTCGGACTGCATGAGCACGGACAGCCAGAACAAGGGGATAAAGGTATTCATCCCAGACATGATCGCCGAGCGGAATACGGTGACTACGGATAATTTGATGAAGCCGTTCCAGTCATCCTTCTGCCCGGAACGCATGGCTGCTGCGGCTTCTTTCTGCCCCTCTTCGGCAAATTCCAAGAAGCGGGGGCTCAGCACCAAGAGGTAGATCGCCACGATCGTGGTGGGGATGATCATGATGATCGTGCCTGGCAGGCCGAATTGGCTGATCCCCCAGACCGCCAGCACCGGCCCGACAAAGCCGCTCAAATTGCCGCCGAAGGAAAAGTTGCTGACACCTTTGCCTTTGGCTCTGCCTGCGACGTAATTGGCGATCCGTCCGGCATCTGGATGATAGATCGCCATACCGATGCTGCTGACGCAGATCGCCAGCAGCATCAGCACATAGTTGTCCAAAAAGCCCAGCACGGCGATACCCAAGCCGGACAAAAAGACACCCAGCGCCATCAGCCACGGACGGTTCTTTTTGTCCGCCATAGCGCCGATGACTGGCTGCGTAACGGCATTGCACACGCTCATGGCAAACATCAGCCCAGCGGTCGACGTATACGTCATACCCTTGTACACAACAAAAAACGGCAGCATGGCCATCAGGGCAAAGGCGCTCAGGTCAGCGCACAGATGCCCCAGCATCATAATGTAACTGTAATGTTCTCTCTTCAAATTCATTTCCTTACCATCTCACAATCCTTTATCATTGCTTTCTATGTTATCACGCTGCCCAAGAATTGACAAGGCGTGGCTTATGATTCTCTTTCGTCGGACAGCTTGTCCCCGCTTCCCGCCGCTCTGCCAAGTAAACAACCGAGCCTTGCGAGCTGCGGCTGTTTGCTTTTGGAGCCGTTATCCTTTGTTCAAACTGCTCTCGCCGCTGCGGCGGACCATTTCTAAGAAATAACGGTAGATGGCACGGTCAGCGGTCTCCTCGGGCAGGAAGGACGCAGCCAAAAAATTGCCTTGGCGCAGCACGACGGGGCCGCGCTCGATGGTTTGGCAGACGATGCCCAGATTGGGCGCGATCTGCTGGAAGCGCACCTCCGGGCCGAAGACCGCTGTCAGCCGATGATCCTCCCAAGAGGGGATGCGCAGCAGCTCGGCGGTCAGATGATGTTCCTCCCGGCAGCAGGCGCGGTAATCCATGAGTCCCAGCGGCCCGTTCTGCCCCAGGGCATAGGCCCCCAGCGCCGCGCCCATCACAGCCAGATCGGTGCGGCAGCGGATGGCCTGCCGCCAATTGTACAACGGGCGCAATTCTTCCGTCCGCACCAGCGAGAGCCACACCCCCTCCACCGCCGCCAGCTGCTCCGGCTGCGTCAGCACTTCCAGCTGCTGGCCCAGCTGTGCAAAGACCGCCCGATCCTTCTCCCCTAATGCCGCTGATCCGATAAACCCTATTCGCATAAACATTCTCCTAAGTCCTGTCATAAAAATTGCCTGCTTACTTCTCTACGCTCTTGTGGTATGATAATATATGTCAGAGCGCTCCATTAATTGCATGGGCGCTCTGCGAAAACTCATCCCTTTCCAAGGAGCTGAATGCTATGCTGCCGCAAACGCTAGACCAACTGGAGGCCATCCGCCAAGACTGCCGCAGACTTTTACATAAACGGGCCGCTCTGTCGGCAGCGGCCGCCGTCATTCCCCTGCCCGGTGCAGATATATCCGCTGATATCGCCATCATGGCTGAGCTCTTGACCAATATCAACGCCCGCTTCGGCCTGACGCCGGAGCAGGTAGCGCATCTGGACCTGGAGCGCAAGCGTATCCTCCTCGTCCTCATCACCTCTGCCGGCAATGAATTCATCGGCAAGACCGTCACCGCCCGCATGGTACGCACCACGCTCAGGCACGCCGGCCGCCGCCTGCTCACCCGCCAGGGCGGCAAATGGGTGCCCCTAGCCGGTCTGGCCCTCTCCGCAGGCATCAGCTACAGCGCCATGTACTATTTGGGGCTGCAGCACATAAAACAGTGCTATGACGTGGTCTACCAGTACCTGCACAACGTAGACACCCGCTGGCTGGGCGATGTCATCGAGATCAGCGGACAAGCCGCCGAAGAATAGCCTTACGCCAAAAGCTGCCGCACGATCATGCGGCAGCTTTTTTTGTTACTCCAGCCCCTCCAGCAGTTCTTTGGCGCTCATCAGATAGTAATGGCGGCCATTGGCGCTGGTCTGCTGCCGGCCCAGCTGTGTGAAATTATCCGCCTGCAGCCGCAGGGCTTCTGCCTCGGCCGCGCCTGCCCGTTGCAGATGAGCGCAGAGTTCGGCGCTCC
>CABVBB010000465.1 GCA_902496505.1 uncultured Peptococcaceae bacterium | reverse complement strand
GGGCGTGGACGAGCTGCCGCCGGCAGACGTCCTCAAATACGTTTTCGCTGAGGGCGGCTGGATGGCCGTGCGGCCCTCCGGCACCGAGCCCAAGATCAAATTTTACTATTCCCTGCCCGGATGTGATGAAGCACAGGCCCGCGCCCGTGTGGAGGCGCTGAAAACATTTGCCGCCTCGGTCGTCGGGCAGTGACACCAATAGATGATGCAAAGGATGTTGCCAACGATGAAAATAAACTGCGATCTGTCCCACACTTTTCTAGAGGTCGATACAGCCCTTTACCAGCCGCAGCTGGATGAGATCCACCAGCGGCTGCATGACGGCCAGACGCCCAATACCAAATGGGTCACTTATCCAGAGGACATCTCACCGGAATTGGTCCAGTCCATAATCGATACAGCCAACGATATCCGCAAGCGTTACAGCGCCTTCGTGGTCATCGGCATCGGCGGCTCCTATCTGGGAGCCAAAGCGGGCCTGGAGCTTTTACAGTCACCCTTTCACAATGAATACCATGCCAAGCGGCAGGGAGCGCCCCGCATTTATTTTGCGGGACACCACCTGAGCAGCATTTATTATCGGGAGCTTATGAACATTCTGGCTGATGAAGAGGTGGCGGTCTGCGTCATCTCCAAATCCGGCAGCACGCTGGAACCCATGGTCGTTTTCGATATGTTCAAAGCCTTCCTGCGGGAAAAATACGGCGACAAAGCCTCCGAGCACATTTATGCTGTTGCTGACCGGCATCGCGGGGCTCTGCATGAGGAAGCCATGCGCGAAGGCTACGTCACCTTTGAGCTGCCGGAAAATATCGGCGGCCGTTATTCGGTGCTCACGCCGGTAGGCTTGCTGCCGCTGGCCGTAGGCGGCATCGATATCCGCCAGGTACTGGAGGGCGCACGCAAAGCCCAAGATTATTACAGCGAGCAGCAGATCGCGCAGAATGACTGCTATCGCTACGGCTTGGCGCGCTATCTATTGGAAAAACAAGGTAAGACGATGGAGATCTTTGAAGTGTACGACGGCGAACTGCGCTATTTCACCGAATGGCTCAAGCAGCTTTTCGGCGAGAGCGGCTGCAAAGAAGGCCGCGGCATTTTCCCGGCTTCATTGCAAATGTCCACGGACCTTCATTCCATGGGCCAATTTTTGCAGGAAGGCCGGCAGAATTTCTTCGAGACAGCGGTGGTCGTGGATCACGTCTGCAATGATTTCCCCCTGGCCCGCGTCTATGGCGATGCCCAGGTGGCGACCATGCATGATCTCAACAACGTCATCCAAAACAGCGTCCGTCAGGCCCACGCGGTCAATAAGACGCCCAATATCATCATCACGCTGCCCAATATCTCTCCGGAAAATTTTGGTCAGATGGTCTATTTCTTTGAAAAAGCCTGCGCTGTCAGCTGCTACCTCGACGGTGTCGAACCCTTCGACCAGCCTGGCGTAGAGGCGTATAAAGCCAACATCAAAAAAACGCTGCATATGGATAAATAAAAAAACGCCTGAGCGAAATGGAGATCCGTTCCGCTCGGGCGTTTTGGCGCATAAAAAAAGAAACCGGCGGGGACGCGGGCTTCTTTTTGGGGGACACAGCATTTGGGGGATACTGTATATATCATATAGACGGCGCGGGCATAGAAAAAGTTTCCTGCACATGTCCTAGCGTAGGCAGCCGTCTCATGATGGCGATATAAAATTATTCTGCTGGCGGTACTACAGGCAGCGGTGTGGTATTTTGCAGATTTTCCACAGCAGCTGGACCAGCGGAGAAGAAGAGAGCCAGACCAAAGCAGAGGAAGGCAGCGACGATGCCTAAGACGATGCGTACGCTGGTGCCGCCGTTGTTGGTGTAAAGCTTGGCTTTTTCCTCATAGCTCTTGTCTAAGCCCAGAGCGATGTTTTTGCGGACGTAGTTGTAATAGAAAAAGTTGCCGAACAGTCCGCAGGCAATAGCGGGGATAAAGGCCAAGGCAGAACCGAGGCTGGCTAATTCCGGCTTCATGATGGTCAGATAGAGACCGGCAAAGTTGAAAAGCAAAAAGATGGCGCCAGGGCCAAACAGTTTGCGGTAAAAGCACCAATAGGTGGAGAAAAAGAACGCTGCAAAATTGAGACTGAATTTGCCGCCCGTATCATCCATTTTGTCAAAACGTTTTAAATAATAATCGGAGTGCTTATCCTCTTCACCGAGGAAAGCTTTGTATTCCTTACGAAGTTCTTTTGTTTTGAGATCATCGAGTACGCTGAGATCCATAATATTCACCTGACCAGTCTATGAGTAGGATTGTCAATATATCCTATTGTAAAGAAAATCGCGGACTTAGTCAAGTGATTATCGAATAAGTCCCTTTTCTGATAAATGTTGCGGATATAAATTTGGGGGAGTTGACGAAAGGCGTTGAGAAGAGCGGGCTGATAGGCTAAAATCAAGAAAATCACTTAAGAAGGGAGCAGATGAAGACGATGTCTGCGATTTCAAGAGAAGCGTCAGAAGCTATGCGGAGGAGGATCTATAGCGGCGAAACCGATTTGATCGCTGCGCTCACGCCGGAGATGTTTTTTGCCATGATGGCCAATTATTATCAGGATGGGTTTGCGGCGGGCAAAGACTCGACCAAAAAAGAGTATCTCTGTCTTTTGGCAGCCAGCGGG
>CABVBB010000464.1 GCA_902496505.1 uncultured Peptococcaceae bacterium | reverse complement strand
CATGCAGGCGGAAAAGGTACAGAACAAGGCACACCGTGTGGGTTTTGACTGGACGGATGTTTCCGGCGCTTGGGCCAAGGTCGAGGAAGAACTCGCCGAGCTCAAGCAGGCCGAGACACACGAAGAGCTGACGGACGAACTGGGGGATGTGTTGTTTTCCGTCGTCAATGTGGCGCGCTTCCTGGAGGTCGATGCCGAAGAAGCCCTCAAAGGCTCCGTCCAGAAATTCGTACGGCGATTTCAGCAGATGGAAGCGAAAGCCGGACTAGACAAGAAGCCATTGTCGAGCTATACTATAGAGGAACTTGAGGCACTTTGGCGTCAGGCCAAGGAAAAATGAGCCAGTCCTCGTGATTTTCTTGTCAAAAAATAAAAAAACATCCAATTTAGCGCAGAATTATTGCTTAACCGGTTTTGTTTTGCTGGGAAGTGTGGTAGAATGCTATCAGTTAGACAAACGTGGTAAGCCATAATAAAAAAACACACATTTTTTAGGAGGGATTTCAGTGAATAAAACTGAATTAGTAGCAAGTGTAGCGGAAAAATCCGGACTGACCAAAAAGGACTCTGAAAAAGCTGTGAACGCATTGTTCGCATCCATCGAAGAAGCTTTGGTTGCAGGCGATAAGGTACAATTAGTAGGTTTCGGTACTTTTGAAGTAAGAGAGCGTAAAGAACGTCAGGGTCAGAACCCACAGACTAAAAAACCGATCACGATCCCCGCAACAAAGGTTCCTGCTTTCAAAGCAGGCAAAAACCTCAAAGACGTTGTTGCTGGAGAATAATATGATTTCGCTCGCTGACCTCACAATGGACGGCGAGCGATTTTTATCTCAGAAGATGATCTACATAGAAAGGAGAGCGGTCATGCGCTTAGATAAATACTTAAAAGTTTCTCGGCTGATCAAACGCCGCACGGTGGCCAAAGATGTCTGCGACGGCGGCAAAGTCAAGATCAACGGCAAGGTGGCCAAGGCTGGTTCCATCGTGAATGCCGGTGATGTCATCGAGATCGGTTTTGGCGAACGCAAGGTACGGGCAGAAGTCCTGGAGGTGCGGGAAAATGTTCGGGCAGAGGAAGCCAAGACCTTGTATCGATTGCTGGAAGGCGTCGAGATCGACTGAGCAAATGGTATAGAAATCCCCCTTTGTGGCAAGCTATTGGCCAAAAGGGGGTTTTTTTATGAAAAAATTCGGTTGGCATGATGAGCGTAAGTATGTGTTGATCACCTGCTGCTTGATCGGTGCCATGATCCTAACCAGCGGCTGCGGCAATAAGGCTCAGTCCAAGCTGGCGCCAGAAAGACCAGAGCAGACGTTCAACGAGGAACCGACCATCACGCTGTATCTGCACGAGACTGGCGAGACCGTTTCCTTGCCGTTAGAAGAATATCTCTGTGGTGTGGTAGCGGCAGAGATGGCTACTGATTGGCCGGGAGAAGCTTTGGCAGCGCAGGCCATCATGGCGCGGACGTTCACCTTGGAAAAGATCTTGGCTGGCGGCGTGCCGGACAGAGGTACTGATGCTTCCACCGATGTAGCGGAATTCCAGGCGTATGATGCCGCTAAGATCAATGATGCTGTTCGACAGGCCGTCCAAGAGACTCGCGGACGGGTGGTGCGCTCTGACGGCCAATTGATCAAGGCCTGGTTTTTTGCAGACGGCGGCGGAGTGACAGCGGCCTCCAGCAAAGAAGGCCTGGGCTATGATAAGGAGCCTACGCCTTATATTCACAGCGTCGAAGATCCTGGCGAGCAGCTGGCGGATAATCCCAATAAAGCCTGGCAGGCGGTTTTTCCCTTGGAGACCGTGCGGACAGCGCTTGTGGAAATGACCGGCCGGGAACTAGCCATACCGACAGAAGCCGCTATCGCCGAACAGGGTCCTTCTGGGCGGGCGACCAAGCTTTCCTTTAATGGCTACACCGTCAGTGCGCCGGCTTTGCGTCTGGCTTTGGACTCCACCGAGATGAAATCGACGCTGCTCACGAATGTCCAGATAAACGACGGCACGCTCATCATGGAGGGCAAGGGCTACGGTCACGGCGTAGGCATGAGCCAATGGGGCGCGCGGGCTATGGCTGAGGATGGAAGATCAGCTGATGAGATCGTGCACTACTTTTTCAAAGATGTGGAGATCACCCAGGAATATGAATAGCCGCAAAAACCGCCGTATGAAAGGTTCTGCTCTGATCGGCCGCTGCATATACTCCTAATAAAAGGAGGTCATGGCTATGGAAGATAATACGCAGACCATGGAGCTGTTCCAGCGGCGGCTGCTGGCTGTAAATGGTGTGGAGACGGTAGAAGCCTTTGATGAGAACAAAGTGCTCTTAAAAACGAAATTAGGCCTATTAGCCATCAAAGGAGAAGGGATGGCCGTTAAGACATTGGATCTGGACGCTGGCCGTCTGGAGCTGGAAGGACTCATAAACGGCTGGGAGTATCAGGAGGATAAAGGCGCCAAGATGCGGGAAAAAGGCAGATCTGTTTTCTCACGGCTGGTGCGGTGAAAAGATGTTACTCGCTGAGCAGCTTTTAGGCGTAGGGGTGATGGCTGTCCTCGGTCTGGCCGGCGGATTGCTCTATGACAGTTTTCGGGCGCTCCGTCAAGTGCTGGGCTGGAAAAAATGGGGCACGCTCTTTAGCGATGTG
>CABVBB010000463.1 GCA_902496505.1 uncultured Peptococcaceae bacterium | reverse complement strand
CCTGCCATTCGGCCCGGCACTGGGGGCATTGTTCCAGATGTTTTTCTACGAATAAGCGCTCATCTTCTGCTAACTCATGATCAATATATGAATCCAATAACGATAGACATCTTTCACAATCGGACAATATCTAGACCTCCTTTCTTTCTCGAATGATCTGTTCCTTCAAATACCTGCGTGCCCGTGACAAACGGGACTTGATCGTCCCCAAGGAACAATCCAGCGTTCGCGCGATCTCTTCATAGCTCAAGCCTTCCAATTCCCGCATGACGACGACCGCCTTATACTCCGGCTTGAGATCATCGATCAGTGACTGCAGGTAAGCAGCCGTTTCCGCCTGCTCCATTTGTTCTTCAGGGGAAGCATCCGGCGCTTTGAGCTCCTTTTTGACGCTGCCCTCTTCGGTGGCCAGTTCCTCGTCCAGAGACTGGCACTGAGTGCGCTTGCGCCGCCGCAATTCGTCCAAGCATTTATTGGCAACGATACGCCCCAGCCATGTCCCCAAGGAAGCATCACTGCGAAAGCTGCCGATAGCCTGATAAGCTTTGATCAAGGCCTCTTGAGCCATATCGCTGGCATCCTCGTGATTGCCCATATATTTATAAGCGATAGTGTACACCTTTTTTTCATAACGTATGACAAGCTCTTCAAAAGCCTGTACGTCCCCCTGTTGACTCCGTTGGATCAACTGTGCATCCTCCTGCAAACTGGTCTCCTCCTTTCAACCAGCACCTTATAGACGCTGTCCCTCTACGAAAAGTTCCCTTTATTCTTTCGGGCGTTCCTTGGCCATTTGCCGCGCCCGTTTCACGGTCTGACGACCGTATTTATTATTCAGCTGGTCCAATACCTGATCCAGCGGATCCTTGCGGTGAAATTCCTCCACTGCCCCAAAAAGGTCCATCTGCTCCACTACGTGTTCATTTTCCAAATGAGATACCGACAGTCCAACAAGCCGCACCGGCATCCCTTCCCGATAATTGGCCCGCAGCAGACGGCGGATCGTCTCATAGATGGGCTCGAAGCTGGCTGTATAACCTGTGAGCGTCTCTGAGCGCGTCAGTGTCCTAAAATCATGATCTCTGAGCTTGAGCGTCACGGTCTTGCCGCGGAAATGATTGCGCCGCAGCGAATAGGCCACATCATCGCATAGATCCATCAGCACCGTTTCCAGCGTATAACGGTCGGTCACGTCCTGTTGGAACGTCGTTTCCCGACCGATGGATTTGGCGATGCGCTCCGGCTCTACTGGGCGGTCATCGATGCCATGGGCTAATTCGGAAAGCTGTCGGCCAACCTTGCCCAAAAGCCGCTCCAAAAGCTTAGGATCTGTCTGCGCCAGCTGACCGATAGTGGTGATGTGAAAGCTGCGCAAGACCTCCTCCGTCTTGGCGCCTACGCCCATCATTTTTTTGATCGATAACGGCCAGACCTTTTCCGCCAATTCATCAGGGCGGATGATGTAGAAACCATCCGGCTTGTCCAGCTCTGAGGCCAGCTTGGCCAAAAATTTGTTGCTGGCGATGCCTACTGAGGCTGTGAGACTGAGTTCCTCCTGGATGCGCTTTTTGATCGTCCAGGCGATCTCCTCTTCTGTGCCGAACAATTTGCGGCTGCCTGTCACATCCAAAAACGCTTCATCCACCGAAATGGCTTCTACCAGCGGCGTGTAGTCCTGAAAGATCGCCATGATCTGGCGGGAGACGCTGCGGTACGTCGCCATATCCACCGGCAGAAAGATCGCCTGCGGACAACGGCGCACCGCCTCCTGCATCGGCATCGCAGAATGCACGCCAAACTTTCTGGCTTCGTAAGAAGCGGTAGAGACCACGCCGCGTCCCTCGCGGGAACCGCCGACGATGACCGGCAGCCCGCGGTATTCTTCATGATCCCGCTGCTCCACCGAAGCAAAAAAAGCATCCATATCGATATGAATAACCGCTCGTTCCATAGCGACCACCCTTTGTATCGGATTCCCATGGCTGTTCCTTTAGAAGCAGCCTCCTGGACATTGTACCATATTTGCGGCCATATTCAAAGGCTTGGCTTGTGGGCAAAGGTATTTGCAAAATCAAAAAACTTCTTGTGTCCTCTCGTCCAACTCATGGTATAATACATCTAGTTATCTATCCTATCTTTGGAGGTCTAACACATATGAAATTTACTGGTGCTATCGTTAAAACAGAAGGCAAAAACATCGCTGTAGCCGTCGTGGCTGACAGTTTTCTGACTCTGCCGCAGGCAGAAAAGATGGCGGAGATGCGCCGCTATGCTTCCGCTTTTCCAGATCTGCCACTGGTCTTTATGACTATGTCCGAAGACGGCGGATCAGAATTTTTCGGTCGTCCTGATCTCATCAATCTCCTTTCGGACGTCCCGCTCAACTACATCATTTTCAAAACCTTTGAGACCAAAGAATGACTGACTGCCGGACGCGCTACCCGCTTTTGCTCCTGCACGGGCTCAACTGCCGCGATGACTGTCCCATTTATTATTTTGGCCGCGTGCCTGCTGTCCTCGCGGAACACGGCGCTGTGGTCTATCTGGGCGGACAAGACGCCTGGGGCACCATTAGCGGCAACGCCCATTGGCTCAAGGACCGTATCCAAACGATCCTGGCTCAGGAAAAATGCGGTAAGCTCAATATCATCGCCCAT
>CABVBB010000462.1 GCA_902496505.1 uncultured Peptococcaceae bacterium | reverse complement strand
ATATGGGCAACAGCATCTGCAGTGTCTATGCTGATTTTTGGCTGGATATGCGTTCAGAGGTTGACAATCACAGGGGTATAATTATACACTTGGTACGATACGAATTTTTAGGAATATGGGTGACAATATGCTATCGGTGATCATACCTTCGTATAATGAAGAAAAAAATATCCCTTTGACAGCGGCTCGGCTGACGCAGATCCTGACGGAGGCGCAGATCGCGCATGAGCTGATCTTTGTGGATGATGGCTCTATCGACGGGACGTTTGCGGCGATCGAGGCGGCGCATGAACGTTATCCCCAGGTAAGGGGCGTTAAGTTCAGCCGCAATTTCGGCAAGGAACCGGCGATCATGGCGGGTTTGGGCGCAGCCAAGGGGGATTGCTGTGCGGTGATCGACTGCGATCTCCAGCATCCGCCGGAATGTCTGCCGAAGATGTACGCGCTGTGGCAGCAGGGCTTTATGATCGTGGAGGGGGTCAAGGCCTCCCGCGGCAAGGAAAGCTGGCTGTACAAGCATTCCGCCAAAATGTTTTATAAGATCTTAGGCCGCTTCATCGGGCTCGATCTCAGCCGAGCGTCGGATTACAAGCTTTTGGACCGGCGCGTGGTGGATCTATTGCTCAAGCTGCCGGAAAAGACGATGTTTTTTCGCGGCTTGTCGGTGTATTTCGGTTTTTCGCGGACAGAGTTGGAGTTTGAGGTGGCGCCGCGCTTAGAGGGTGAGACCAAGTGGAATTTCTCCGGCTTGTTTCGCTATGCGGTCAATAATATCACGTCGTTTTCTGCGGTGCCTCTGCAGCTGATCACCGCTTTGGGGCTGGTGATGCTGGCGATCTTTGTGATCTTGGGCATCCAGACGCTGTACAATTATTTGTCCGGCAATGCGGTGGAGGGCTTCACGACGGTGATCTTGCTGCTGCTTTTTATCGGCAGCACCTTGTCCATCAGTCTGGGCATCATCGGTCATTATGTGGCCAAAATATACGATGAGATCAAGGGCCGCCCCATGTATGTGGTGGAAAAGACCCTATGACGGAGGCGTGAGATGAAAAAAATAATCGACGGAGAGTTGGTCCGCTTCATCATCGTGGGCTTATTTAACACCTTTTTAGGCATGGTGACCATGTTTGGTTTTTACCATTTGGGCATGGGTTATTGGGGCGCCAGCGGGCTTTCCTATTTTTTGTGCAGCATCGTGTCCTTTTTCCTCAATAAGCGCTTCACCTTTCGCAATGAGGAAGCTGTAGCGCAGACAGCGGTGCGTTTTGCGGTGAATATCGCCATCTGCTATTTTGCCGCCTATCTGGTGGCGAAGCCGGCCGTGCGCTGGCTGCTGGCAGTGAGCGGGGCTAAGCTGGCGGCGGACATCGTGGATCAGATCGCTATGCTGGCTGGGATGTGCTTTTTTACCGCCTTTAATTATCTGGGGCAAAAATTCATGGTTTTTGGCCGACATAAGGAGCGTGTATGATGGAGTCTATAGAAGAAAAACGCGATTGGAGCCGCTGGCAGCCGGAAAAAGTGCTGCCCGATCTGGTGCGACGCATTGACAGCCGATATTGGCTGGCCTTTGGCGCGACCTTCGTTTTGGGGCTCATCACCCATATCTATATGTTTGTCAACAAGCTGCCTAACGGCGATGATCTGGAGAGCATGTACCGCAATTATGATATGACCAGCAGCGGCCGCTGGTTCGATCAGATCGCCATGTCTTTGAGTTCATGGTACTCTATTCCGTGGACAACGGGGCTGGTGGCGTTGTTTTTCTTGGCGTTGTCCACGGCGCTTTTGTGCAGTTTGTTTGCTTATAAGCGCAAGAGCAGCGTGCTGATCACCGCTGCTTTGATGGCGACTTTTCCGGTGCTGGCGTCGCAGTTCAGCTATTTGTTTTACGCCGATCTTTATATGATCGCCATGTGTCTGAGCATCTGGGCCATCTGGCTGGCTAAGCGGCACTGGTGGGGCATGGTGCCGGGCGTCCTGGCGCTGGCCTGCGCTATGGGCTGCTATCAGGCGTATATCGGTTTTGCAGTGGTGGTCTGTATGCTGTCTTTGATCGCCGAAGTAGTGCGCAATGAGCAGAAGACCAGTGCGATCTTGCTTTTGGCGGTGCGCTATCTGGTGACTGGCGCTCTGGGCGTGGCGCTGTATTTTGGCATCCTGCACGGAGCGCTGGCGGTACTAGGGGAGACGCTCACCGATTATCAGGGCATCAATGAGATGGGGCAGCTGCCTGCCGGCGGGATATTGGCTATGCTGCCCGGCGTTTACCGTGATTTTTGGGCGTACTTTTTCCAGGGCACCTATTTCCAAGTTCCAGCTTTTTTCCGAGGGCTCTATGCGCTGGTGCTGGCAGTAGGCGCGCTGCTCTTGGTCTATGGGGTGATCAAGCGCGGCGCATGGAAGCGGCCGCAGATCGTGGTGCTTCTGGCTATGGCAGCGGCGCTTCCTATCGGCTACAATCTGATCTATTTCATGGCGCCAGAAGCTTATCTGCACTGTTTGATGCAACCGCAGTATACGCTGTTTCTCATCATGCCGGTCATCTTTTTTGAATGCGCCTTTGACGGGCAAAAGCCCAGCTTCTTGTCCGAGGGCAGCAGCTGGATCTTGCTTTTGGCCAGCTGCCTCATCGCGTATCAATTTTATCTGCTG
>CABVBB010000461.1 GCA_902496505.1 uncultured Peptococcaceae bacterium | reverse complement strand
GATCTGTGCGGATGAACCGGATAAGATCATTGCCTGCCGTAAAGCCAGCCCCATGGTGCTGGGCATCGGTGAAGGAGAAAATTTTATTGCTTCTGATGTGCCGGCTTTGTTGTCACATACTCGGCAGTGCATGTACATTGAGCCGGATGAGCTTTGCCTGATCACGGCAGATGAGATCGTCGTCAAAGATCCTTTGGGCCAGGTGATCGCCAAAGACGTGCATACCATCGAGTGGGATGCAGAGTCTGCTGAAAAGGGCGGTTATGAGCATTTCATGCTCAAGGAGATCCATGAGCAGCCAGAGGCTTTCCGCAGAACGCTCAGCGGCCGCATCAAGGATCAGCAGGTCGTGTTCAACGAATTCCAGCTGACAGCAGAAGAATTGGCCAACTGGCATAAAATTTATATCGTGGCTTGCGGCACAGCTTATCATGCAGGCCTGGTAGGCAAAAATATCATCGAGAAGCTGGTGCGCATCCCTGTAGAGGTCGAGGTAGCCTCTGAATTCCGCTACCGTGAGCCGATGCTGGATGAACACACGCTGGTTATCGTGATCAGTCAATCTGGCGAGACAGCGGATACGGTGGCAGCGCTGCATGAGGCCAAGGCGCATCAGTCTAAGGTCTTGGCGATCACCAATGTGGTCGGCAGTGCTATCGCCAGAGAAGCGGATTATGTCATTTATCTCTGGGCGGGTCCGGAAATCTCTGTGGCTTCGACAAAAGCCTATACGACGATGCTCATTGCTGAGTATCTCTTGGGCGTTTATTTTGCCCAGCTCAAAGGCGAGGCTGATCCCAGCGTGCTGACAAGTATCCTGAGTGATCTGGAAGCTTTGCCGGAACTGACGGAGAAACTGTTGACACCGGATTATACCAAAAGGATCGAGCAGATCGCAGCAGGCTATAAGGAGGCAGAGGATCTGTTTTTCATCGGCCGCGGCCTGGATTGGGCTATTGCCTTAGAGGGCGCCCTGAAACTCAAGGAGATATCCTATATCCATGCAGAAGCTTACGCAGCAGGCGAGCTCAAGCACGGCACGCTGGCTTTGGTCACAGCAGAAACGCCGATCATTGCCCTTTGCGTGCAGCAAAAGACCTACGATAAAACCATCTCCAATATCAAGGAGGTCAAAGCACGTGATGCCAGAGTGCTGACCATCGTCAGTGAAGGCGATCAGGATGCCCAGAAGGTATCAGATGATGTACTGTATCTGCCAGCTGTGGATAACTTTGTAGCACCAGTATTAGCGGTCATTCCTATGCAGCTGATCTCGTACTACACGGCTAAAGTCAGAGGCTGTCATATCGACCAGCCGCGTAATTTGGCCAAAAGCGTTACAGTCGAATAGATCATTGATGCGGGAAGCTTTGCGGAGCTTTCCGCATTTGTCATGATGAATTCAGCATCTCTAATTGCATTCCCCCGCAGGATTGATTATAATAAATATCAGCACTTATTTTGGTAAGGAGGACGTCATGAATACAACTGCAATCAAAAACATTTTTACTCAGCCAGCAGAATATTTGAATCAAACTTTAACTGTAGCTGGGTGGGTGCGGACCATCCGTACCTCCAAAAATTTTGGCTTTATCGAGCTTAATGACGGCGGCTATTTCAAAAATCTGCAAATCGTATTTGAGGATACCCTGGAGAACTTTGAAGCTGTCAGCAAACTGACTGTGGGGACAGCTTTGGTAGTGGAGGGCCTTTTGGTCGAATCCCCTGGTGCTAAGCAGCCTTTTGAACTGAAGGCAAAGAGCGTAACGGTCGAAGGAAGCTGCCCCAGTGATTACCCGCTGCAAAAGAAGCGTCACAGCTTTGAGTATCTGCGGACCATCGCCCATCTCAGACCGCGGACCAACACTTTTTCCGCAGTTTTTCGCACCCGTTCTGTGGTGGCTTATGCTATCCACAAATATTTTCAGGAGCATCAGTTTGTGTACGTTCAGACACCGATCATTACTGGCAGCGACTGTGAAGGCGCTGGCGAGATGTTCCAGCTGACGACGCTCGATCTCAATAATGTGCCAAAAACGGAAGACGGTGCGATCGATTACAGCCGTGATTTCTTTGGCAAGGAAGCCAATTTGACTGTGAGCGGTCAGCTGAATGCAGAGACTTACTGCATGGCTTTCAAAAACGTCTACACTTTTGGGCCGACTTTCCGTGCGGAAAATTCCAATACCGCCCGCCATGCTGCGGAATTTTGGATGGTCGAACCAGAGATCGCTTTTGCCGATCTGGAAGATGATATGTGTCTGGCGGAGGATATGATCAAATATGTGATCCAGTATTGTCTGGACAACCTGCCAGAGGAAATGGCGTTTTTCAACCAATTCGTGGACAAGGGTCTATTAGAGCGCTTACAGCATATTTTGGATTCGGATTTCGGTCGAGTCACCTATACTGAGGCTGTAGAGATCTTGCAAGCTTCCGGCGTACAGTTCGATTATCCTGTAAAATGGGGCATCGACCTGCAGACGGAGCATGAGCGCTATTTGACAGAGCAGCATTTTAAACGCCCGGTCTTTGTGACCGATTATCCCAAGGATATCAAGGCTTTTTACATGCGTTTGAACGATGATCAAAAGACCGTCGCAGCGATGGACCTTTTGGTGCCGGGTATCGGCGAGATCATCGGCGGCAGCCAGAGAGAG
>CABVBB010000460.1 GCA_902496505.1 uncultured Peptococcaceae bacterium | reverse complement strand
GGGCCGACGATCTGTACGCCCAAGATCTTGCCGGTCTTGCGGTCAGCGATGAGCTTGACCATGATGAGTTTTTTGCCAGGCATGAAGTGGGTGATATCTGGACCAGGCACGATGCAGGTCGCCACATCATAACCCAAACGGGCAGCGTCTTTTTCGCTGATGCCGACCTTGCCGGCAGACCAGTCGAACATCTTAACGACAGAGGTACCGACGATGCCTGGGAATTTGTCCTGACGGCCGGTGATGTTGTTGCCGATGATGCGGCCGTGTTTGTTGGCGGTGGAGCCCATTGGTGCATAGACCCGCTCGCCGGAAACGATATTGGTGCACATGACGCAGTCGCCGCCGGCATAGATATCCGGATCGCTGGTCTGGCAGTATTCATTGACAATGATGGCTCTATCCACTTCCAAGCCGGCTTCTACAGCCAATTTGACGCTGGGGCGAACACCGGCAGCTACTAAGACCAGCTGGGCTTCGAGCTCGCCTTTGTCAGTCTTGACGCCGGAGACTTTGCCCTCTTCGTTGACCAGGATGGCTTCCACTTTGGTGGAGAGCATGAAGTTCATGTCTTCGCTTTCCAGATAGTTTTGGAAAACGGCAGCCATATCTTCATCCAACATCTGCGGGAAGATCCAGTCTTTCATCTCGATGACAGTGACATCTACGCCCCAGTTGGCATAGGCTTCAGCAGTCTCCATACCGATGAGGCCGGCACCGATGACGACAGCCTGCTCAACGCCTTCTTTTTTGATATATTCCTGCATATCAACAGCATCTTTAGGAGTTTTCATAGTAAAGACACCTGCTGCATCGACATTTTCAATAGGTGGTTTGAAATTGTCTGCGCCTGTGGCTAAGACCAATTTATCATAGGGCAGGACGCGCACTTCTTTTGTGCCAACATTGACCAGCTCAACGGTTTTTTCTGCACGATTGATCTTGGTCGCTTCCCAGCCCAAAAGGGTATCGATATCCTTGGTCGCCTTCATGAATTCCGGCGTTCTAACAGCCTCCCAGGAGGTCGTCATCAAATCGTTGAGCTCTTTGACGGTAGCGCCGACATAATAGGGCAGACCGCAGCCGCCGTAGGAGATCCATTCCCCTTTTTCAACTAAAGTCACCTGAGCCTCTGGATTGCATCTTTTAGCTCTCGCTGCCGCTTTTGGGCCAGCGGCTACGCCGCCGATTACCACGATTTTCAATTCTGACATTATCGAATCATCTCCCCATAAATTTTCAGATTATTTTACAGACACTGTGATATGGTTATTCCCTAAAAATGATTATAATCCTCTTCGTTTTAGAAAACAATACCCATTCTGTCCAAGCTTATCGAGAAACTTTATCATAAATATGCCCGTCTACTTTTGCACCGCCTAATAAAAAAAGCCAGGGCATCTCGTGCCCTGGCGATCACACTTTATTCTAATGCTTTTTTGACATCCTCTGCACTTACGCCTGCCGGACAAACGAAAGGTTCCAGCGCTTCCAAGCCTGTCACTGGCCCCAGCTCGCCGCGCGCTTTGAGCAAGGCGACGTTTTTAGCCGTGAGCAGCGTGCCCTGCCAGCCGTTAGCTTCAGCCAAACGGCCTAGGCTGGCTGCACAGGCGCCGCAGTCTACGCACTTCAATACATTGCCGCAGCCTTTTTCGATCAGTTTGCTGCGGCCATTATCCAAAAAGATCAGATGCACTTCCAGCGGACCGTGCATGCCGTAGACCATGCGGAATTCGATATCCGCTGTGCGGCTTTGGCCGGAGATAAAGGAATAGTAGGAGCAGTTATCCCGCCCCAGACCGTAAATTTGACCAGCCTGGATGGATTCCATAGCGTGCTCTGCCGTATCGTAGAGCTTATCTAAGCCCGCTATGACCAGATGCCTGTAAGGCAGGTTGGAGACCATGCGGCCGTTGCCCTCATTTTCGGCTAAGACGATGGTGCCGTTTTCCGCAACGATGGCATCGATACCGGTCACGCCGAAATCCGAGGCAATGATCTCGCCGCGGATGACCTGCTTGGTCAGTTTGGCCAGCGTCCCGGCATCCTGGACATCTTCACTGCCCACATATTTTTGCAGAGCCGCCAAGATCTCTTCCTGACTCAAGCCCTCCAGATCGCGAAGCTTGGGATGGCGGTTGGCCGCCAGCAAGCCTGCCTCTCTGGCGATGATCTCATCCAAGTCGGTAGCAGCTACTGGTTTATCCAATTCCGCCATGATCTGATCAAAGCCGATCTCGGCCAATTCTGGACTGTCGATGCGGCACAGCTTATGGGCATCGCCAGCCAGCTGCTGGATAATAGCCTTAGCCTCCGCTGCATCCTGGGCATGGTAGACCTTGGTGCCTTTGCCGGCTAACGTTTCCTCTGCCAGAGCCTGCCATTTGTCCAGATGGGTGATGACTTCCTCCCGATATTGGCTGACTTTTTCCGCGCGGTCGGGATAATTGGCTAAAAGCGCCTGCCGCCGCTGGGCGATTTGCTCGAATTGCTTCATGATAAACGTCCCCCCCGATAAGCTTTGGCCACAAGCTCAGCGATGTGCAGCACCTGCTGGCTGCCATGCGCTCGATGCAGGCCGTCTTTGATGTGCATCACGCAGCCTGGGCAGCTGGTCACCACATAATCTGCCTTTGTATCTTGGATCTTTTTGACTTTGGCGTCATTGACCCGAGAAGACAGATCAGA
>CABVBB010000459.1 GCA_902496505.1 uncultured Peptococcaceae bacterium | reverse complement strand
CTTCTCCTAGGGTACGGGAAATGTAGGAGGATGCGCCGGTGCCGATGACGGAGGCGATGGCCATCAGGATCATAGCGATGGGGGCTGCCAGGTTGACAGCGGCCAGCTGATAGGGATCGTGGAGCATGCCGACGAAAAAGACGTCCACTAAGTTATAAAGCACCTGTACCATCATGCCCATGACCACGGGCAGGGACATTTTGACGATGGCCTGCATGGCTGGCGCTTCGGTCAATAATTGCAAACGTTTCTCATTCATGCCAAGCGGCCTCCTTTTGCTGCTGGTGGACAAGGTAATAGGCATTTTGGCGCAGGCGCAGGAGCACGGATTCAAAGACAGCGGCATCTTCTGGTGGGATGTCGGCGCGCAGTTCTTGGCCAAGCTGCTCGGAAATAGCCGCCAATTCCTCCACCAAGGCTTGACCGGCGTCGGTCAGAGCGATGAGATTTTCGCGGCGGTTCTGAGGATTGGGGCTGCGCAGCACCAAGGCTTTGGCCTCCAGTTTGCAGAGGATGCGGGTGATGGTGCCTTTGTCCAAGAGCATATACTGGGCGATACGTTCCTGATTGCTGCTTTTGTGCATAGCCAGATAGACCAGCACCGAATGTTCAGAGCTGGTGATGCCATAATCTTTGAGCCAACGGCTGGTGTGCAGCTGCGCCAGCTTGCATAAGGCAAAGATATCCTGCATGAGCATAATGGTCACGTCCTTTTGGTTCATTGTTGTGTCTGCAACAATATTAGCGCAAAGCGGCCGCCGCTGTCAAGGTGAATGCTTTTCAAAAAGTCTATCCATGTGCTATGATAGAGATAACGACCAAAATGCAGCAGATGAAGAAGGAGTGGAGCGTATGCAGTTGATCAGTGGACAAAAGGTGGCCTTGACTCAGTGGCTGGCAGCGGGGAATCTGGAGGTAGGATTGGCGTGGCAGGCGGATTTTGCGGTGGATGTGGCTTGCTTCGGTGTGGACAGCGAGGGAAAACTCTCTGATGATCGGTATTTCATTTTTTATAATCAGCTTGTTTCCCCGGAGGGCGCGCTGCGCAAGGCGGAGGATGCGGATCGTTTCACCATAGCGCTGGATAAGCTGCCAGCCAAGATCGAGCGGCTGGTCTTCACCGCGGCGATCGATGGAGAGCAGACTATGCGGGAACTGCGGGAGGGCCGCATGACTTTCCGCACAGGCACGATGCTCCAAGGAGAATATGTGCTTAAGGGCAGCGATTTTGCGCAAGAAAAGGCCATCATTCTGGCGGAGATCTACCGCCGTGACGGCAGCTGGCGCTTGGGCGCTGTGGGCAAGGGCTTCGACGGCGGCTTGAGCGCGCTTTTGGCCCATTTCGGCGGCGAGGAGATCAAGGAGGGACCGGCACAGGCACCTGCGCCTGCGGTCTCGCTGAGCAAGGGCGAAGCGGTGCAGAAGGTCGTCCTGGCCAAAGCGCCCCGCTTGGTCGATCTGACCAAAAAAGCGGTGGTCAGCCTGGAAAAGAAAAAGCTGACGGGCATTGTGGCCAAAGTGGTCTTGGTCATGGACGTCTCAGGCTCTATGAACAAGCAGTACAAGACCGGCCGGGTGCAGCGCATCTTGGACAAGGTGCTGCCTTTGGCGCTGCTCTTTGACGATGACGGCACGCTGGAAAGCTGGACCTTTGCCGAGCGCTTCCGCGAATTGGAGGAAGTGACGCTGGATAATATCGACGGCTATATCGACAATGCCAACGGCGGCTGGCGGCGCTGGAACGTAGGCGGCACCAATGATGAGGCCGGCGTCATCGAGGCCATTTATCTCAAGCACCGCCAGGAAAAACTGCCGGTCTATGTGATCTTTATCAGCGACGGCGGCGTACACCGCAATAAACCCATCAAGGACATCATCACCACCGCGGCCTATGCGCCGATCTTCTGGCAGTTCATCGGCATCAGCGGCAAGAACTACGGCATCTTGGAAAAATTGGACGAGATGGGCGGCCGCTATGTGGATAACGCCAACTTTTTCGCGCTGGATGATATCGACGATATCTCCGACGAAGCGCTCTACGACCGCCTGATGAACGAATTCCCGCTCTGGCTGGAGGCGGCCAAGGCCAAAAATCTGCTCTAAGCGGCAGGAATGGCGGCTCATAAAGGCTAAATTAATGCTGACAAGATCATTGGGCAGAAATTTAGGAGGTGGCTTGCGATGAGCAAGGACAGGGCTTTGGACAGAGAGTGGAAAAAAGTGATGCGTCGGGAGCGCAGAAGTCTGGCGCCCCAAAAGGAAAGCGTCGTGCAGCAGAAGCTGGCGCCGGTGACGGAAAAAATCGCGGATAAAGTGCCGGAGAAGGCGATTGCTGCTACAGAAGCGGCTTTTGCCAAAGGGTTCGCTATCGTCTTCGAGCAGGGCACCGGCGTGATCGAGAAGACTTTCAGCAAGGAGAAGCGTCAGGCAGCTCATTTTGCCGGAGAGTATCTGCGCAGGGACGGCGAGACGAAAGCGTCCATCAAGACCATGGATAAAGCTGCCCGCAATGCCAGCCGGGCCAACAAGGTGCTGACCACCGTAGAGGGCGGCGCGCTGGGCGTTTTGGGTATTGGCCTGCCGGATATCCCCGTCTATGTGGGCGTGCTCCTAAAAACGGTATACGAGATCGCCCTGAGCTATGGCTACACTTACGACGATAGTGAGGAGCAGATCTTCATCCTGGCGGTGATCGG
>CABVBB010000458.1 GCA_902496505.1 uncultured Peptococcaceae bacterium | reverse complement strand
CAAGTATCCGCAGAATATCTTAACATCACTATTGATTGGAATACGTTTAAACGTATCGGTGCTTTTCCACTTTTCTTGACCAAAGGGCACTTCTAATTCTATTTTGCTGCCTAATCCCGCCTCAACCATTTTATTGCTAGTGTGCCAGTCACGTTCTATAATCAATTTTTTAGGCTGGCCAAAAGCCTCCATTATAGCTAAAGACGATAATCGGCGGTCATCCTGCACACAAAGCAGGATGACCGGATATTTTATCAATTCCTTGATCGAAATGACCTTTAACTTTGAAATAGGAAATTCATCCGGCACCAAACAAACCAGATTATATTGAAACAGTGGCACAAAAAGCATATTCTCTGCCACTTGCCGCTCCGCTTTTCCTTGGATGATCACATGATCAAATAAAGCAAACTCTATCTTGTCGTTTTGCATATCCTCCAATATTTCCGCGTAGGATCTTTCCTGTAAAACGATTTCCGCTTCAGGAAATGCCTTGTAGATGGAACAAATCATTTGTGGAATAAAACTATTTAAGCCGCCAAAGGTAGCAGCAATTTGAAATTGTAGCTTTGGCTGCTTTTTCACATTGTATCGTGCTTGCATTTCAGCCACATCAAACAAGTACCGTTTGGCTATTTTAACAAATTCCTTCCCAGCCTTCGTCAAGCTGCTGCCCTGATTGGTCTTAACCAGTAGCGAAAAGCCAAGCTCATCTTCCAAATTATGCAAGGCTATACTCAGCGCTTGGGGTGTCATATGCAATTTAACGCTGGCCTCACTGATTGATTTACATTGACTGACCTCTAATAAATAAGTTAGCTGCTCTGAGCGCATTGCTCTTCCCCCTCCGCTCCTTTGCCTCAAAACAAAACAGTCCAAGCTGCTTAGGTTTACTCTTCTTTAGCTTTCTCTTCTTTTTTCTTCTTGCTCTTCTTCGGCTTATCGCTCTTTTTCTTATCGCCGTCGGCTTTTTTCTTGCCGTCTGCCTTGGGCTTGGACGCTTTGGCTTTGCTGTCTTTAGCAGGCACGTTGTTTTTGGCGCTGGGGCGCTGGGGACGTTTGGCCAGATCGCCTTCGGCTTGTTCTAAGCGGCTGCCGTCGGCCATGAGCACTTCAAAATCCAATTGGCGCTCGTCCACGTTGACCTTGGTCAGGCGTACGGTGACAGGCTGGCCGATCTGGTACTGCTTGCGGGTGTGCTCGCCCAGTAAGGTGTAGGTGTCGGGGTTAAAGGTGTAGAAATCGTCGATGAGGTTGGAGATATGCACCAAGCCTTCTACGGAGTTTTCCAGCTGGACGAAGAAGCCAAAGCCGGTGACCCCGCTGATGATAGCCGGGAAGACCTCGCCTTCAAAGGGCAGCATATACTCCACCTTTTTCATATCTACGCTTTCCCGCTCCGCTTCCTCAGCGACCTTTTCGCGAATAGTCGACTGCTCGGCGTAATTATCCATCTTGCGGCTGAGGGTCTGCAGCCGTTTGTCGCTGAGCTTATCGCCCTGATGCAGACATTCTTTGATAACGCGGTGGATGGCCAGATCCGGGTAGCGGCGAATAGGTGAGGTGAAGTGGGAATAATATTTGGCCGACAGACCGAAATGGCCCAATGGCTCGGTATCGTAACGGGCGTGCTGCATGGAGCGCAGGAGCACCGAATTGATCGTCTTCTCCTCGGGCTTGCCGTGCACTTCATCAACGATGCTCTGATACGACTTGGGATGCACGGTGCCGTTGGCGTATTTCAAACTATAGCCGAACGCCTGCAAAAATTTGTTGACGTCCTGCACATTTTCTTCCTTAGGTTCCTCATGCACGCGGTAGAGGAAAGGTACTTCCAGCCAGAAGTAATGTTCCGCCACCGTCTCGTTGGCACAGAGCATGAATTCCTCAATGATCTCATCGGCCAGCGTGGTCTGCCGCCATTCGATGCGCATGGGCTTGCCCTGATCGTCTAAGAGCACCTTGCTCTCCGGCACGTCGAATTCGATGGCGCCGCGGCGCATCCGTTTGCGCTCCAAGATCTCCTTGAGCTCGGCCATCTCCTCCAGCATGGGCACGATGTCGCTGTAGCGGGCGCGCAGCTCAGCATCTTGATCCAAGATCTTGGCGACGTTTTTATAGGTCATGCGGTGATCGACATTGATGACCGATTCGCAGATCTCGTGCGCAACGACCACACCCTTGCTGTCGATATTCATAAAGCAGGTCATGCTCAGGCGATCCTGGCCTTCATTGAGGCTGCAGATACCATTGGACAGACGCTGGGGCAGCATGGGGATCACGCGGTCGACCAAATAAATGCTGGTCGCCCGAGCCAACGCTTCCTTGTCCAAAATGCTGTCCTCGCGGACGTAATGGCCTACATCAGCGATGTGCACGCCCAGCCGATACAGTCCGTCCTCCAACCGCTGCAAGCTGACCGCATCGTCCAAGTCCTTGGAATCATCGCCGTCGATGGTGACCATGAGCAGATCACGCAGGTCGCGGCGGCCCTCCATTTCCTCCGGCAGCACATGGTCCGGGATGGCTTCCGCCGCTTGCAGCACAGGCTCAGGGAAACTCTGCGGCAGATCGTGCTTGTAGATCACGGAGATCACATCGATGCCCGGATCACCCTTCATGCCGATGACCTCGACCACCTTGCCCTCAGCGCTGCGGGTCTTCTCCGGATAACGGGTCAATTCCACGACGACCTTCA
>CABVBB010000457.1 GCA_902496505.1 uncultured Peptococcaceae bacterium | reverse complement strand
ATTTTCATATAGCCTTTGTAAATCATATGACTTTTTGATAACTTCCATAAAATTATCATAGCTATATAATAAAGCTAGTGAATCAAGTTCCTATGTGTCTTATTGATCAGGAGGTCATCATCATGCAAAGAACAGCTTTGACAGCAAAATTGATCGTGCTGGGCGTGGACGGTATGGAGCCCCGCACAGCCAAGCGTCTGGTGGATGAAGGCAAGATGCCCGCTCTGGCGCAGTTTATCCAGCGCGGCTCGGCCCGTGAGGATCTGGTGCTTTTAGGCGCTATGCCCACGGTGACGCCGCCTTTGTGGACGACTCTGGCTACTGGCGCTTATCCTGTCACCCACGGCATCACCTGCTTTTTCGCGCAGGATCATGAGCATCTGGATACCATGCTCTACAATCTGGACTCCCGTAAATCCAAAGCAGAGCCCCTCTGGAACGTCTTCGCCGAAGAAGCCGGCAAAAAGACGCTGGTCTGGCATTGGCCCGGTTCCTCTTGGCCTCCGACTTCGACCAGCAGCAATCTGCACGTGGTGGACGGCGTGCAGCCAGCGTATATCAACGGCGGCATCAACAGCTTAGATATCGTCAAGATCATCGCTGCCTCCGATAAGATCGAGACCTCAGAATATCTGCCCAATACTTCCCACGTTTCCGCTGGTCAGGGCTGCATCATCGACAACGCTGAGGATCTGGCCGTCAAAGAAACGGAAGACAACGGCCTTTCCGCTAAGCTTCTCGGCGGTGCTCAAGAGGTCCGCCACATTATTATGGAGGAAAAAGATGACGAGATCCACTCGCTGGGCAATATGATCTGCGATACCATCAAGGCCGCGATCAAACCTGCCAACGGCTGGCAGACCGCTCCAGCAGGAGCGAAAGAATTTGCTTTCTTTGTCTCCAAGGGTCTGGAACGCCGCTATGGCCTGCTCTTACCCAATGTAGAGGGGATCTATGACACCGTCGCCCTCTATAAAAGCAAGAAGGACATGGACGCTTATGTGACGCTTAAAAAGGATGAACTGAAGCTGGATGTTTTGGACACTGCCAAAAACGACCTGGGCGAAGACGTCCCCTGCCGCCGCCATTACCAGATCCTCGATCTGGAGGCAGATGGTTCCCGTCTGAATATGTATCTGGGCAAAGCGACTCAGATCGGCCGCGATGATTTCTTCCACCCCAAGACACTCTACCAAGAACTTACGGACAATTTTGGCGAAGTCCCAACTATCGCCAGCGTCAATGGTACCAATGAAACTTTAGTCGCCAAAACCATGATCCCCTCTTGGGAAAAATACTGCCAGTGGCAGGCCGACTGCCTGACCTATTTCATGGCAGAGGAGCGCTACAGCGTCATCTTCTCCCATCTGCACAATGTCGACGGCATGGGCCATTATATGTGGCACTACGCCTGCGATCAGGAGGAATGGCCCAACAGCAATGAAAAAGCCTATCAGCAGTTCCAGGAAGACGTCTATGCCCAGACAGACCGCTATCTGGCACGCTTCCTGCCCTACCTGGATCAAGGCTGGACGATGATCATCACCTCTGACCACGGCCTCATCACCCAGGAGCATCTGGGCGTCATCATCGGCGAACCTGGCGGCTGCAATATTCCCGTCATGCGGGAAATGGGCTACACGGTCATGCTCAAGGACGAACAAGGCCGAGACACTGACGAGATCGATTGGAGCCAGACCCGCGCTGTGGCCACCCGCGGCGACCATATCTATATCAACCTCAAGGGCCGCAATCCGCAGGGGATCGTTGATCCGGCAGACCGTTACGCTCTGGAAGAAGAGATCATCACCGCGCTTTATGCTTACCGCGATCCGCATAACGGCAAGCGCGTCATTTCGGTCGCTATGCACAACAAAGACGCTATTTTGCTGGGCGTGAGCGGCCCCGAATGCGGCGATGTGGTCTATTTCACCGCTGAAGGGTACAACAAGATCCACGCCGATTCTCTCTCCACCCAGATCGGCTATGCCGGCACCTCTGTTTCACCGATCTTTATCGCTGCCGGCCCAGGCATCAAAGAAAACTTCGTCACCGACCGCATCATCCGTCAAGTCGATGTCGCGCCTACTCTGGCTGTTTTAGGCGGCGTCCGTATGCCCGCCCAGTGCGAAGGCGCACCAATATACCAGATCCTTTCCGAAACTTTCTGACCCTCTAGACAGTTCTGCTCCGAAAGCAGCTTTGGCCTTCGGAGCATGCTGTCCAAATGAGAAAGGAGCGTGCCCATATGTCAACACCGACCACAGCTCAAAAATCAACTGGCGTCAAAAAATCCCCTGCTTACATGATCAATTCCCTTGTCACTGTCGCCATTATGTTGATCTTCGGCATGCTGCCGCCCTTTGCGCCTATCACCCAGCTGGGTATGCAGGTGGCCGGCATCTTTATCGGCCTGATCTACGGCTGGACGACTGTTGGGCTGATCTGGCCCAGTATGCTGGGGATGATCCTTCTGGGCCTTACCAGCTACGGCAGCATCAATCAAGTCCTGATCGAAGGCTTTGGCAGCAGCACCGTCGTCATGATCCTATTCATCCTCATTTTCGCTGCGGCTGTCACAGCCTCCGGCGTCAGCCGTTTCATTGCCATGTGGTTCGTTACCCGCAAGCTGCTCCTGGGCAGACCTTGGCTTTTCAGCGGCATCTTCCTCTTCGTCAGCTTCCTGCTTTCGGCTACGGTG
>CABVBB010000456.1 GCA_902496505.1 uncultured Peptococcaceae bacterium | reverse complement strand
CTTTATAACGAAAGGATTTGTTAGCAATGATCAATGATTCTGCCCGCGGCGGTATCGTCCAAAATGACAAAACGACTGTCGCTATCGTTCCCAAGATCCAGGCGGGGATCTTGACCCCAGAGCTTTTGGAAAAGATCGCTCAGGTCACCCGCAAATATAATATCCCCATCGTGAAGATCACCTCAGCCCAGCGTATCGCCCTAGTCGGCATCCAGCCCGATGATGTGGAAGCCGTATGGGAGGATCTGGGCATGGAAGTCGGCTATCCTGTCGGCGATGCCATCCATTATATCCAGTCCTGCCCCGGCACAGAGACCTGCCGTCTGGGACAAAGGGATTCTCTGGCTATGGCTCAGCGTTTGGACGATGCTATCACACCTTTGGAGATCCCTGCTAAGACCAAGATCGGCATCTCTGGCTGCCCCTTGAGCTGCGGCGAAGGCGCTGTACGCGATATCGGCCTTTTTGGCAAAAAAGCCACTGGCTGGACGATCACCATTGGCGGTAATTCTGGTCTCAACGCCCGCCTTGGCGATACCTTGGCCAAAGACCTGGATGAAGAAGCAGCCGTTGATCTCGTCGTGCGCCTGCTCCAATATTACAAAGAGAATGCCAAAAGCAAGGAGCGCATGTATCGTTTCGTTCCCCGTATGGGACTGGACAATATCAAAGCGGCTTTAAGTCTAACTGAATAGGCAAAATCAAAACTGTATGGGCCGCCAAAACAGCCGCATACAGTTTTTTGATGTCTGTCTCCTTATCCCTGCGCGATCTCCACTTTGACAATATCCGGAAGTCCCTCCAGATTGCCGGTCAGCACATCCATATCCGTCGCAGCCGGCGGTTTGACCAAAAGCTCCACCTTGGTGTATTTTTCATCAGGGTTTTCTTCATCAGACAACAGCCGGGTGTTTTTGATAGAGATATTCATATTGTTGAACACGCTGAACACTGCGCACATGGGCTCTGTACCTTTGGGAAAATAGATGACGATCGGTATCAATTGCTTTTGCAGACGGGAGTTAGATTCCAGTTTAGCAAAATACGTCAGAGAGATATAGATCAAAAAGGTGCCAAAAATGGCGGTGATATACATCCCTGCACCGGCAGCCATCCCGATAGCCGCGATAGCCCACAGAGAAGCTGCTGTCGTTAAGCCCCGCACGTTCATGCCGGAGCGCATGATCGCACCTGCGCCCAAGAAACCAATACCGCTGACGATCTGTGCTGCGATACGGCTGGAGTCCGCAATACGGTAATCCACTACAGCATCTGTCGGATATTTTACAAAAGGTACAGACAGCGATATGGTCATGAATAAACATGCGCCCACCGCTACCAAAACGTGCGTCCGAAAGCCTGCTGATTTGTTCAGCGACTCTCTTTCGATGCCGATCACCGCTCCCAAGCCCACGGACAGCAGCAAGCGGGCGATGATCTCTACTTCCCATTCAATTGGCAGCATGATGACGCACCTCCCTTCCAATAATGCAGCTTATTTAGTTCAATATGCTCATATTGTACCATATTTCACGTTAAAATGATACACTTATTTCAATCTATTCTGTTGGCAGCCTGTTTTATGCCAGCAAGACAAAAAAGCACGAGCGATCCGCCCGTGCTTTTTGGTTATGCCTCTAAATAATCTTTAACGCGTTCGATAACGTCTGCTAAAGCGACATCCTCGCTGTCAGCATCTGTTCTCAGCTTGTATTCGATCATTTGCTCTTCAACGGCCTTTTTGCCGACAGTCAAGCGTACGGGATAACCGATGAGATCAGCGTCTTTAAATTTCACGCCAGGGCGCTCATTGCGGTCATCGAGCATGACATCGATGCCCAAAGCCTCTAGATCTGCATACAGTTTTTCAGCAATGGCCATATGCTGCTCATCCTTAGCGGAGATCGGCACGATCACCACACTGTAAGGTGCGATAGCCTTAGGCCAGATGATGCCGTGTTCATCGTAATTTTGCTCCACAGCAGCGGAAATGGTCCGGCTGACACCGATACCATAGCAGCCCATGTAGATGATGTTTTCTTTGCCGTTTTCGTCCAGGAAAGTGGCATGCATAGCTTTGCTGTATTTGGTGCCCAGTTTGAAGACCTGACCCACTTCGATGCCGCGGGCGGTTTTCAAGATCTTGCCGCATTTCGGGCAAGGTTCGCCTTCTTCGACCAGGCGCAGATCATAATACCCATCGACCTGGAAATCGCGGCCTGGGTTGACGTTGATCCAGTGATAATCCGTCTCATTAGCACCACAGACTGTATTGACCATTTGTTCGACTTCCCAGTCGGCATAGACCTTCAATCCTTGGAGGCCGACAGGGCCCAGGGAACCTGGATTAGCGTGCATGATCTCCTTGACTTTGGCTTCATCTGCTAATTGCAGGTCATCGCAAGGATGGACTTTCTGCACTTTGATATCGTTGACCTCCCGGTCACCACGCACAATGACCACGATCACTTCATCATCAGCCTGGAAGAACAGCGTTTTGATGCCGTCTTTGGCTTCGATATGCAGGAAGTTGACCAGATCCTCCATGGAACGGATATTGGGAGTATAGACTTTTTCCATAGGCAGTGGCTGCGCGTCAGATTTCTCAGTAGGACGCGGGCAGGGTGCGATCTCGATATTCGCCGCATAATCGCAGTCATCACAGTAAACGATGGTGGCTTCGCCGTTTTCAGCCAAGACCATGAATTC
>CABVBB010000455.1 GCA_902496505.1 uncultured Peptococcaceae bacterium | reverse complement strand
TACGGCGCCATCTGTGCGGGGGTCGCCTTTTTCTAACGCATAGCACACGTCATAATTGAGCATTTGCCGCTCACCATCACCGTCAAACGTCCAACCGCCGCACTGGGCATAGGATGAGGGATCAGCGTACAAACGCTGCCGCCAAGACCGCGGATGACGCTCTAATTCCAGCAGGACTTCCAGCGCTTTTTCGTCGCCCTGCATAGCCAGGCAGCACATGAGACGGCTGGCTTCCGACGGTTCCTCTGTGCTCAAGAGCTGCACGATCAGCTCATCCCGCACGTCAGGCGGCGCCTGATAATAAAGGGCCTCCGGCTGATAGACCTCTGCTGCCAAAGCTGCCCGAGCCAATGCCGGCGAAACGATTCCCCGGCAGGACAACAGCTTCCAAAAATCCTCCCGCTCTGGTTCGTGATAGTCTGCGATCTTAGCAGCATGCATGATCACATTTGCCAGCTTTTCCTGTACTTCCGCCTCGCTCCAGGCTAGGACTTCCTCCCTGGCCAGCTCAGCCTGACACCGCCAGCAGAGCCCCTCATATCCCAAAGGCGTCCCGCAGTGGGGACAACGATACTTTAAAACCATTCTGACCGCTCCCTTTCTCCGTCATTCGTTGGCTATTTACCGTATGATCACCAAAAGTCAGTATCTTCATTATAGCAGAACACCCACCTGCCCACAACGCCCTAAAAAAGGCCGAACACAGCATCACGCTGCATTCGGCCTTGCCTTTTTTCTACTGCACTCAGAGGGCAAACAAGATATTCCACAGTGGGATCAAACAGATGGATACGGCCAGCGTCACGCCTAAAAAAAGCAGACCGAAAATATACGCATCCTTACGCACCATGCTCTCATGGCCAAAGACCATACCAGCCATCATACTGCCGGCAGGGGTGACATACGCACAGCACAGGGCCAAGTACATCAGTAAAAAGCATGTATAAGGATTGCCGCCCATCTGCATGACGATCGGGGGGATCATTGGCAGGAAGATCGCGCCCATGACGATGTTGTGCATGAATTGGGTAACGATCGCCAAGAAAATGGTCGCAGCAATGATCAGCACCGTAACGTCTAAACGCATCAGGATAGGTGTGACGGTGGAAGCGATCGTTGCAGTGATGCCGACATCAGCCGATTCCATAGCGTCAGCCAGCGGGTAAGTGACTGCCAAGAGCATCAGCATCGCCCACAGCAATTTGTTGAAGCAGACCGCGACATTGATCACTGATCTGCCTTTTTCATCCCGCCACATCGCAAAGACTGTCATATACAAAACGCTCCAGCCGATGACGCCCAGGCTGTTGCAAAATGCCGCGCCCGGCAGAGTGGGGATGATCTGCGGCAGCATCAAGACGAGAAAATAACCAACTAATAAAAGCAGGCCTGCTTTTTGGAATTTATTCATCTTGTAGGCAGCATATTCTTCGCAAAGTTCTTCTGTCGTCGTGTAATGCGCTGCATCGATCTTTAAGACAAATTTGGCGATCAAAAGCATCAAGATGATCGTAACGATGACATAGATCATACCAGAGAGCAGCATCGGGCCTGCTGGTATGGGCAGCCCGATCCCTTTGGTGAAAAATCCGCCGTAGAGGATGACGCTGCCGTAAAACGGCACCATGCTGGGCACGGTCATGGATATATACACGATAAAAGCGATCAGCATATTGAGCACCTTGGCGCCCGGTTTATAACCGCTGATCTCGCCGATCTTGACGATGATCGTCCACAGCAGGAAAATACCAGCGATGCCGCCATTGCCCAAGCTTACCAAGAATGCGCAGGTACAAAGCGCTATGATCAGCAGCCAAGGCTTGCCGATGAAAACTTTTTTACTGAGCAGCCAATAGGCGATCCCTTCTGTAACGCCGATCTGATTCAGACACTCCGCAAAAGCAGCACCCAACAAAACCATCAAAAACGTCGCATTGCCAAACCCGCCGGCTAAAACAGCCGTAGCTGGCGCATAGCCGGTCATGGTGAGGACAGCAAAGCCAAAAAGCTCACCCAAAGCAGATCGATAAAGATCCAGCCATACACGATCCCCAAAAAGCAGCCCAAGACCTTCATGCCCAGTGCCGTGATCTGACCAAACGGCGGCAAAAAACCTATACCAAACATCAAAACCAGCATAATAGCGATATGCAGATAAACCATCTTGTTCTTTTTGGCAATGTCACTCATGATAACGACCCCTTTTCATCGGATATGAATAAAATAATAGCTGTCAAAAATAATGCGTCCGCTGTCTTTTTGTCTTTGGGTCAAAGCTGCTAAGCTCAAGCGGGCTGTCAGCGCTCGACGGGCACTGCTTCGCGCGGTCAGCTGATCACGATCAGTCTGATGCCTTCAGCGCGATATCGTTCCATAGGACCAGGAGCCAAGCTATCGACTCCCAGGAGCAAAACTTGCTGTTTTCACCATTCACCTCGATTCCTCTCTGCATCAGTTATTAGTAATTCTTATGTAATTAAAGTACGCTATAAGTCTTTCTTTGTCTAACAGTCAAAATCTGCCGCCGCTTTTTTAGCGCAAAGGTTTTTTTGTTGCACGCCCAACTTATCAAGCATCCCCTTGCATCCAGAGCCCCAAACGATGGCACAACAAAAAAGCACACCGTTTTGGGTGTGCTTTCAGGCTGTCGACAAAAGCGCATCTCGTCGTTGCAAAACCGCGCCAGAATCCTCACGACCGTTTAGGTCGCTCCGGTT
>CABVBB010000454.1 GCA_902496505.1 uncultured Peptococcaceae bacterium | reverse complement strand
TCACCATCTACTATACAGGAGGTTTTTCACTATGACAGCAAAAATTGCAATCAATGGTTTCGGACGGATCGGACGCTTATGCTTACGCGCCGCACTGGCCCACGAAGATGTGGAGGTCGTGGCTATCAACAGCACCGCTGACCCGGCTGGCACAGCGCATCTTTTCCAATATGATTCCACTCACGGCACCTATCAAGGGGACGTTTCTTACGATGATGAGCATTTGATCATCGATGGCCGCAAGATCCGCCTGCTTTCCGACCGCGATCCTAAGAATCTGCCTTGGGGCGAACTGGGCGCAGAGATCATCCTGGAATCTACCGGTAAATTCAAAACCAAAGACGAGGCCAGCGTTCATCTGGAGCAGGGCGCGAAACGCGTCATCATCACCGCTCCCGGCAAAAACGTCGATGCCACCATCGTTATGGGCGTCAACGACGACACCCTGAAAGCCACCGATGAAGTCATCTCCAACGCTTCCTGCACCACCAACTGCTTAGCGCCGGTAGCCAAAGTCATCAATGACAACTTCACCATCAAATCCGGCGCAATGACCACTGTCCACGCCTTCACCAACGACCAGAAAAATCTGGATAACCGCCACAAAGATCTGCGTCGTGCCCGCGGCTGCACGCAGTCTATCATTCCTACCACCACCGGCGCTGCCAAAGCCGTCGGCGAAGTTCTGCCTTCCTTAAAAGGCAAGCTCAACGGCTTATCCCTGCGCGTCCCGACCCCCAATGTCTCCTTGGTCGACGTCGTCTTCGAATTAGAAGAGTCTGTCACCGCAGAACAAGTCAACGATCTGCTCAAAGCCGCTGCCGAAGGTCCTATGAAAGGCATCCTCGGCTATTCCGATAAGCCCTTGGTCTCCATCGACTACAATGGCGACCCCCGCTCCAGCATCGTCGATGGTCTCTCCACCATGACCGTAGGCGAACACATGGTCAAGATCCTGTCCTGGTACGACAACGAATGGGGCTACAGCTGCCGCGTTGTCGATCTGGCCGTCCTGGTCGCTTCTAAATTGCAGTAAGCTTCTCGCCTGAAACACAAAGATGCTGCCATCTCAATGACAAAAAGTCGTTGAGGTGGCAGCACCTTTTTTGATCCTAAATGCTAAACTGCATTTATCGCAATAGATATAAACCTGCAAACTAAAAAATCAGATCTGCAAGCGGCAGCGTCAGCAGAAGTACAGCTAGTCCCAGCAGAGATCCTGTCGCGCCAAAGAAATAACCATCTTTGACATTGACCCATTCGGAGTTGCCATGGAACATCGCCGCTGGAGAAGAGGCCCCTGGTGTTAAGTAAGCCATCTGACACGCAACATTGATACCGGCGATCAATACGACTGGGTTGCCGCCAGTCTGTACACAAAACACCAGCAGCGTAGGCGTCAGCACCATAGCCAGAACGAGATTGTGACAAAACTGTGTTAGGACAAAAAAGAGCACTAAAGTCGCAATATAAAATGCATATACCGGCAGTCCATTGAGCATAGGGCCAAATATTGACACTAAGGTAGAGATTATACCAGCGTCATTGCTTTCCAATGCTGTGGAAATTGGAGCGACGGCGACAAACATCGATAATAGTCCCCAGTTGATCGTTCTCGCATCTTTTTCCCAATCAGCGATCGGTTTTCCGTCAACTTGAATAACGGTTGTGATCCCCATAACGGCCGCAGCAGCACCTACAAGTCCAAATTTGGCTAAAAACGCGGTAATACTCCAGTCATCAGGCAGCATCACTGGCAGCAGATTGAGTGCGATAAACAAAATCGTTACCCCCATAGCCACGCGCTGCTGTATGGTGATGGACTGACTTTTCAAGGCATCGAATAGATCATCTTTTCCTTCAAACTTGGAAACATCCAATTTCAAAATGAATTTGCCAAAAAGCAAGTAGACGATCGTATAGAGCAGCAAATATAAGATATTATACAGCCACCAGCTGCCAACAGGAGTACTCATGTTCAAGGTCTGTTCCAAAATTCCAATGACAGTGATTGGGAAAATTTGAAAATTAGGAACAGCATATCCGATAACGGCTACCACTGTAACACCAAACAGCAGATAGGGAACCAGTTTATCATCTTTTGTATAACCTAGCTTTCCAAAAAGATCATATAAAACTGCCCAAATCAAAAAGATGGCGCCAAAGCTCAATCCTAACCCCATTAACACGCCGCCGCAAATAAAAATAGCACCAAACAATAAATATGGACGGCCCTTCAGCACTTTTCTGGTCAAAAACCAAGCCGTGATTAAGGTTGGCAGCCCACTGCTGGATAAATATCCTGCAAACAACAAAAGGAGTAAAATTTGTAAGGCCATCGAGTTGGAAAAGCCTGTGCCAAATGCCCCTAATACCGTTGTATAATCAGTCAGCCCCAAGGCTAATAATGCGACAAAGCTGACAGGAAGAAATTCAAGGCAGCACCAACCATATAAAAGTCCAATAAAAACACCTAAAACCTGCATGCCAAGCGGCGTAATGTCTCCTCCTAATGGTGGAATGAATCCAAACCCAAACATGAGTAAAAGCGCAATGGCCCAGTTGATCATATTTCGTGTAGACCTATTCATATGATATCTCCTTTCCATACTTTAACCAAAAGAAAAGAGGGCTTATCGTAATAACATTCTTTTGCTGCAATAAGCCCTCCTGCAACAGACGATCTTGCTTGCTGCCTCAAAAACACATTCGTTTTATTAAAGTATGACTG
>CABVBB010000453.1 GCA_902496505.1 uncultured Peptococcaceae bacterium | reverse complement strand
AGCGATGCTTGACCCAACGGGACGGCGGGAGGTCATGGAGACCATGCGCAAGCTCAACCGTGAGGAAGGGCTGACGGTGATCAATATCACCCATTTCATGGATGAAGCTGTGCAGGCGGACCGAGTCATTGTCATGGAGCAGGGAAAGATCGTTTTGCAGGGCACGCCCAGAGAGGTGTTTACCCAGGTGGATCTGCTGAAGCAGATGCGTTTGGATATCCCACCGATCACAGAATTGGCGGCAATGCTACATAAAGAAGCGGTGGATATTCCCCAGGATATCCTGACGGTGGAAGAGATGGTGATGCAATTATGGCCTTAACGGTGAAAAGTCTCTATCATACGTATCAGCCGGGCACGCCGAATGAGAGCCACGCGCTGAAAAATATCGATCTCACGGTCGAAGAAGGCGAGTTCGTGGGGATCATCGGCCACACGGGTTCTGGTAAATCCACCTTAGTCCAGCACTTGAACGGCCTGCTTAAGCCGACTCAGGGCGAAGTGCTGCTGGATGGCGTCAATATCAATGCCAAAAGCACGAAGCTCAAAGAGATCCGCCTGCAGGTCGGGCTGGTCTTTCAGTATCCCGAGTATCAGCTTTTTGAAGAGACAGTGGCGAAGGATATCGCTTTTGGACCGAAAAATCTGGGTTTGGAGGAAAAAGAGGTCCAGAAACGGGTGCGGGCAGCTATGCAGATGGTAGGACTGGATCATGAGACGCTCAAAAATCAGTCGCCTTTCGATCTGAGCGGCGGTCAGAAGCGGCGGATCGCTATTGCGGGTGTTTTGGCGATGTCGCCGAAATATTTGATCTTGGATGAACCGACCGCTGGACTGGATCCGAAGGGCCGTGAGGAAATTTTGGAGCAGGTCAAGCGGCTCAAAGAAACGCTCAATCTGGCGGTGATCTTGGTCTCCCACAGCATGGATGATGTGGCTCAGTATGCTGATCGTATGGTGGTGATGCACCAGGGGGAGATCGCCCTTTCTGGTACGCCCAGAGAGGTCTTCCGCCATTATGATGAGCTGCGGCAGCTGGGTGTCGGTGTGCCGACTGTGACCGATCTGATGCACCAATTGCGGCAGAAGGGGATGCCCGTCAGTACGGATATCATCACTCTGGAGGAAGCTAAGGCAGAGATACTGCGCGTCCTCAGAGAGGAGGGCCGCTATGCTTAAGGATATCACCATTGGCCAATATATCAGCGGCCATTCTTTTTTGCACAAAATGGACCCGCGGGGCAAGATCATCGCGGTGATGCTTTATATGATCGCGCTGTTCGTGATCAACAACAGCATGGGCTATTGGTCCATGATCGCAGTCTCAGTCTTTATCGTACTGATTTCGCAGGTCCCGATCAAGTTTTTCCTCAAAGGGCTCAAGCCCATGGTCTTCATCGTCGTTTTGACGGTGGTGCTGCAAATGTTTATGACACCGGGCGAGGTGCTCTGGCAGTGGGGCTTTCTGCGTTTGACCCGCGAAGGTATCCGCCAGGCCATCTTTATGGGCACGCGGCTGGTGCTCTTGGTGGGCATCACGTCCGTTTTAACGCTGACGACGACGCCTATCGCGCTGACGGATGGGATCGAGCAGCTGCTCAAGCCGCTGAGCAAAATAGGCGTGCCTGCGCATGAATTGGCCATGATGATGACCATTGCTTTACGTTTTATCCCGACATTGATCGAGGAAACAGATAAGATCATGAAGGCGCAGGCAGCCCGCGGTGCGGACTTTGAGAGCGGCAATCTCTTGCAGCGCGCTAAAGCCTTGATCCCGCTGTTGGTGCCGCTGTTCCTGAGCGCGTTCAAGCGTGCCGATGAATTGGCAATGGCCATGGAAGCACGCTGCTACCGCGGCGGAGAAAATCGCACAAGAATGAAACAATTACGCTATACCTACCGCGACGCTGTCGCTGTGTCCGTGATGGCGCTGGTGTTGGCCTGGGCTGTCGCTTCTCGGTGGCTATAGCAGAAGGAGACGGCATGCTGAGAAACATCAAAGCCATTATCGAATATGACGGCACCGATTATTGCGGCTTCCAGTCGCAGGTGCGCCAAGGTTCGCCCACCATCCAAGAGACTATAGAGGCTGTCCTCAGCCGCTTTTTCGCTGAGCCGATCGTTATTTACGGGTCTGGCCGTACGGACAGCGGCGTGCACGCGCTGGCTCAAGTGATCAATTTTTATACCACGAGCACCATTCCGCTGGAGCGCATCGTACCGTCGGTCAATAAACTGATGCCGCGGGATATCGTATTTCTCAAGGTAGAAGAGGTGGACGCGGCTTTTCACGCCAGAAAATGCGCGCTGGGCAAGTATTATGAATATCGGGTGCTCAGAAGTGATGAGCCTAAGGCCATCGGCAGCCGCTATTTCTACAATTATCCTTACGCACTGGATGAACAGCTGGTGCGTCAGGGCTGTGCGCTTTTGGAAGGCACGCATGATTTCAAAAGCTTCAGCGCCAGCAACACTTCGGTGAAAAATTTCGTCAGGACGCTGTATGCAGTCAATTTGGTGCGGGAGGATGATTGGTGGCTGTTCCGGTTCTACGGGACAGGCTTTCTGCGCAATATGGTGCGCATCATGGTCGGCACGCTTTTGGAAGTGGGCAACGGCCGCAGGACATTGGAGAGCATCACAGAGGCGCTGGAGGGCGGTGACCGCGCTTTAGCCGGCAAAACAGCGCCGCCGCAAGGATTATTTTTAAAAATGGTATTTTATCCTTGACAAATGAGCTCTA
>CABVBB010000452.1 GCA_902496505.1 uncultured Peptococcaceae bacterium | reverse complement strand
TAAATCGTGGCACAAGTACAATACTATGGGACAGGACGTCGTAAATCTTCCGTCGCCCGTGTTAGACTGGTACCTGGCAATGGCCAGATCAAAGTAAACGGCAAAGGTTTAGATGAATACTTCTGCAAAAAAACCTTGGTAATGATCGCGAAACAGCCATTGGTTCTCACTGAAACCGAAGGCCGCTTCGATGTGATCGTCAACGCTCAGGGCGGCGGCAGCACCGGTCAGGCCGGCGCAGTCCGTCTGGGTATCGCCAGAGCACTGCTCAAAGTCGATCCTGAATTGCGTCCTGCTTTGAAAAAAGCTGGTTTCTTGACCAGAGACCCAAGAATGAAGGAAAGAAAGAAATACGGCTTAAAAGCCGCTCGTCGTGCTCCACAGTTCTCCAAACGTTAATCTGTGGGTACCATATGGCTGGTCCAAAGACTGGATCAGCAAAAAAGAGGTGTTTTCCGAGAGGAAAGCACCTCTTTTTTTGTGCGCTTCAGGCACTGGTTGCGCTATAAATGGCTATAATGCCCAAAAAAGAAAAAGAAATTATGTAAATTAACCCATAAATGTCGAAAAAGGAATTATAAAACCTGGTGAATAGAGCCTAATTGCCTTAACATAGAGCTATCTTAAATAAGATCAGGAGGCAGGCATATGGAGATGAGAGAAATGATCAGTCACAATCTGCTGCGCTTGAGAAAAGAGCGGGGCATGTCACAGGAAGAGGTCGCATTCCTTTGCAAAATGAGTGTGAGAACTTATGGTAAGATCGAGCGGGGCGATGCGAATTTTGAGATCGATACGCTGGATAAGATCCTCAAAGGCTTGGGCATCACGCTGATGGAATTTGCTGAGGAATCACAGGATGAACAGATCAGCTGAATGGTGATCCGGTGATCGGGTAACGAACGATGGATCTGTATAAGTATTTTGAGGTATATGAGAAGCTGGGATGTACAGCGATGTTTGTACGGCACCTTGAGGAAGAACTGAGGCTGCATACAGAAGCGGTGCTTCAGTATCTGATCGCAGAGATCCACCAGGAATTATTGTGGCGTGTGGGGCCAAAGGCGGATTATTTGCGGGAGGTACTGCTGGTGGCGATGATGATCCTGGCGGAAAAACGCCAACAGTCAGCTGAATAAGAGTATCTTGAGCGCAGAACTTGTCCAAATGGATGAGGGCTGCGCTTTTTTGCTGCTCGGGGCGGCTGAGGATCGGTGAGCTGCCTGGTAAGCGGGCAGCTCTTGCAGCAGACGCAAGCGAATAGTGTTTCTAAAAAGGAACAGGATTTGCTATAATAAAGGAAGGAAGCTAGGAACTGGCGAAGGGGGGCAGGGGCGTGTGCGTATTGAGCATCTGATCTATTTACAGGAGATCGTCAAGAAAAAGTCGTTTACCAATGCAGCGGAGGCTTTGTATATTTCTCAGCAGAGTCTGAGTGAGATCGTGGCGAAGATCGAGGAGCAGTTTCATTTCAAAATTTTTAATCGTTCGCGCAAGGGCGCACAGCTGACGGAAGAAGGCGCGGCTTTTATGGCGGATGTTGACGTTTTGCTGGCGCAGTATGAGCTCATTTTGCATAAGTATGGCCGGCAGGCGGAGGAGTATCCGGTGCTGTCGGTGTGTATCAATCCCATTGTGGCCAATTTTTCGGTGGAGCAGATGATCGCAGAGTTTCGCGAAATGGAGAGTCCTATTGGCCTGTCTATCGTGGAGGAACGAACGCCGTTAAAAGTTTTGCAGCAGGTCGAGCAGGGCTTGGCGGAGGTGGGGATCACGACGCTGCCGGCAGCGATCTATAAGCATCACGAGATCATGCAGAAGGTACATGTGGAGGATCTTTATCTGGACTATCTCTGTTTGTTGGTCAGAAAGGATCATCCATTGGCGGAGCGAAACAGTATCTCATTTGAGGAGTTTATCGACGAACCTTTGGTTTTGGATGGGGACGGCCGCTTGAAGGAGGATCTCTTGGCGTATTATTATAAGGGCATGGGCCTGAGACAGCTGCAGATCGTCATGGAAACCAGCAGTGATGTCTATATCAAGCTGATCGCCAAGGGGGAGGCTGTGGGCTTTATCACGAAGATGCAGTTCAATCTGCGGGATTATCCTGATCTGCGGGTCGTTCCGCTCAAAGACGTGGAGCCGCTGCGCTTGGTCATTGTGACGCCGTTGGTGGCTAGGATGCCCTCAGCGGTCAATAGTTTGGTGCAGACAGTGATCCATAGTTTAGAGGGGCACGAGAAGGCAACGAAATCGTTATAGCGTTCTAAGGATCAAAAAGGCAGGTCCCGTATAGGCGGGATCTGCCTTTTTGGTGTGGGGATGGGTCAATCTGAAAAAACGGCTCCTTTGGTCGTGAGCCTGATTGTGGGAAGATCAGGGAACGAAGCAGGCGCGGCAGGGACTAGCGAGCTAAGATCTGATAGACGGGGGCGCCTTCACATTCTTTGGTCACCCGGATGTTTAAGAGGGCCGCCATAGTGGGAACAACGTCTACCTGGCGGATGACGCGGTCGGTGGTATAGCCTTGCTTGAGGCCGGGGCCGGCTGCGATAAAGATCGGTGATACGGAGGTGTCGTAGTAGCCTAAGGTGGTGGAGAGGCTGTCGCCGTGGATGCGGTTATGGCCTTCTTCGACAAAGTAGATCAGATCGCCGCAGCCTTCGCCGTTTAAGCCGAGAAGAGCGGCGTCTTTGCGGCGCAGGATGATGTTGACGATGCGCTGGCCGGTTTGATCGCGATAGTTATAGA
>CABVBB010000451.1 GCA_902496505.1 uncultured Peptococcaceae bacterium | reverse complement strand
GCAGGGTTCGTTATCGAGCGCTTGTCCCTTTTGTCAGGGATAAGCGCTTTTTTTGTTGGCCAAATAGGGGAAGGTGATGCTCATGGAACAGAGTGATTGGCAAGGAATGGGTCTTATAAAAGTCAAGTCTTGACAAAAAAATATTTTTGTGGCAAGCGGCAAAAGCTGCGTATACATTTTTTAAACATTCGGAAGGGGTAATCATCATGAAAAAAGCAATGAAAAAATTAGGACTGTCACTTTGTTTATTGGCTTCTCTGGGGTTGGCCGCAGGCTGCGGCAATGGCGCTGATACCAAGCAGAGCCAGACAGCGGCACCGCAGGAAACACAAGAAGCTGATAAAACGATCAACTTGGGCATTTTACAGTTTGCCGATCATGCTTCTCTGGACAACTGCCGGATCGGCTTTATCGAAGGATTGAAGCAGGGCGGCTATGAAGAGGGCAAAAATCTGAAGATCAATTTGAGCAATGCGCAGTCAGAACCAGGCACTGCTGGTCAGATCGCTGATCAGTTCGTCTCCAACAATGTGGATATGATCTGCGCGATCGCTACTCCAGCGGCTCAGGCGGCTTTCAACGCTTCTGAGGATAAAGGCATTCCTGTGATCTACACGGCTGTATCTGATCCGATCGGCGCGCAGCTGGCTGGCGAAGATAAGACTTCCGGCAAAAACGTCACCGGTACCAGCGATGAGCTGCCTTTAGAAAAACAGGTGGAAATGATCCGCGCTTTCCTGCCGGAGGCTAAGACTATCGGTATCCTCTACAGCACCAGTGAGGTCAATTCTGAGTCCCAGATCGCTTTATTAGAGCCCATCGCTGAAAAATATGGCTTCACCTTAGAAACGGTCGGCATCAATACCCAAGCAGATATTCCGATGGCTGTGGATAATCTCCTCACGAAAGTCGACTGCATCAACAACTTGACAGACAACACCGTGGTCTCTTCCTTGAGCGTGATCTTGGAAAAAGCGACCGCCAAGGGCATCCCAGTCTTTGGTTCTGAGATCGAGCAGGTCAAACTGGGCTGCGTCGCTTCTGAGAGCATCGACTACGTCAAGTTAGGCATCCAGACGGGTAAAATGGCCGCCAAAGTGTTGGACGGCGAGGATATCACCACGATGCCGTTTGAAGTGGTGCAGGACTTCGAGCCAGTCATCAACAGTGAGAAATTAGCTGAGCTGGGCATCGACGTTCCAGAAGCGATCACTAATGCGGTAGATGTCAGCGCTGAAGCTGAATAATTGACAGATACGAGAAATGCAGAGACGCCAAAGCCTTAGAGGCGCGGCTTTCTGAGAAAAGCGTGCATGGAGGGGAGAGCCTTTCCTGAGCACGCTTTTCGGATGTTTGATGACGAAATGGAGGGTGAGACATGATCGATATTTTGATAGGCGTTTTGGAGCAGGGTTTCATCTATGGCATCATGGCGCTGGGCGTGTATATCACGTATAAAATTCTGGATTTTCCCGATCTGTCAGTAGATGGAACGTTTCCTTTGGGCGCGGCCATCTCGGCAGTCTTGATCACGAAAGGGATCGATCCTTGGCTGGCTATATTGGCGGCTATTGCAGCAGGGGCTTTGGCAGGGCTTTTTACTGGCATCATCCATGTGAAATTCCGGGTGCAGGATCTGCTCTCTGGTATCATCACTATGACTGCGCTGTATACGGTCAATCTGCGCATCACCGGCAAGGCCAATCTGCCCATCTTCAACCAAAAGACCATTTTCAATTCAGGGCTGGCGGAATATCTGCCTAAGGCGTACCGGGTGGTCATCGTGGTCTTTATCCTGGTCGTGGTGATGAAGCTGCTGATGGATTGGTATCTGAAGACGCGCTCGGGCTTTTTGCTCTTTGCTGCCGGCGACAATAAGACGCTGGTGACTTCTCTGGCTAAGGATCAGGGCAAGGTGAAGATCATGGGTCTGGTATTGGCCAACGCTCTGGTCGCCATGTCTGGTGCGGTCATGTGCCAGCAGCAGCGATTCTTTGAGATCACGATGGGGACTGGCGCCATCATGATCGGCTTGGCGTCGGTCATCATCGGCATCAATCTCTTGAAGAATATCACCTTTATCAAAGCCACTCTGGCGGTCATCGTCGGTGCAGTCATTTACAAAGGCTGCATTGCGCTGGCGATCGCTTTGGGTCTGCAGGCGACGGATATGAAACTGATCACCGCCATGCTCTTCCTATTGGTCCTGACGGTCAATGGCAGAAAGAAGGGGGATCAGCATGCTTAAACTGGAAAACATCAATAAAACGTATAATCAAGGCACGGTCAATGAATCGCGGCTGTTCACTGATTTCAACCTGACGGTAGAGCAGGGCGATTTCGTTTCGGTGGTGGGGTCTAATGGTTCGGGCAAGACCACCACGCTCAATATCATCTGCGGCAGTATCCCCATCGACAGCGGTCACGTCTGGATCGATGATCGGGATATCACCAAGCTCAAGGAATATCAGCGGGCGAAGTTTATCGGCCGCGTTTACCAAAATCCGTCCATGGGGACCTGCCCGTCTATGAACATTCTGGAGAATATGTCTCTGGCGGACAATAAAGGCAAGCCGTTCAATCTCTTGCCCGGCATCAATAAAAAACGCATCGATTTTTATCGGGAGCAATTGTCCCGCTTACGGCTGGGGCTGGAGGATAAGCTCTATGTCAAGGTGGGCAATCTCTCCGGCGGTCAGCGGCAGGCGATGGCGCTGCTCATGTCCACCATGACGCCTTTAGATTTCTTGATCC
>CABVBB010000450.1 GCA_902496505.1 uncultured Peptococcaceae bacterium | reverse complement strand
GCGGCGGGCCGCTGTCACTTAGGCGGATCATTTTCAGTGACTGGGAGGATGCCCGCGTGGAAATATTTTGTGAACAGTGCGGTCGAATCGAGTTTGGCGTAGAGCCGGAGATCTATCACAGTGCCTGCTATTTTGTCGACGAGCTCGTCTTCAACTGCTATCCTGATCTGGATGACAATCAGCAGAGACGCCAGATGAATATCGCCCGCGTCTGCGACATCATGGCCTGGGAAAATAAAAATCTGGGCATGCTGGATGCTGAGGGCTTCACAGTCCCTATCGCTCTCAATACCCACAGCCTGGGTGAATGGGTCTTGCTGAGGGATGAGGACCTCACAGAGCCGGAGGAGATAGATCTGGAAAGCTTGAAAGAGGTGCGCTTTTAGTGGAACGCGAAGGAGATGAGGCTTTATGTCTAAGCGTGTGATCGAAACGGAGAAACTGTGCTGCCAGATCGGCCGCCGGCAGCTGCTCAAGGATATCGATTGGCAGGTACAAGCGGGCGAGCATTATAGCGTCTTCGGCTTGAATGGCTGCGGCAAGACGACACTGTTGTCCATCATTGCCGGCTATCGCCTGCCAACATCAGGAGTGGTGCGGGTTTTGGGCGAGCCTTTCCAGGAGGCGGCAATTTTAGCACAGCGCAAGCGGATCGGCTGGGTCAGCAGTTCTTTTTTTGACCAATATTACAGCAAAGAGCCTGCACTATATATCGTTCTTTCGGGCAAAACGGGCGGGCTGGGGCTGGATCATGCGCTTACTGAGGCAGATGTCAAGCAGGCCAAGGCTCTGCTGGCCGCCTTTGGTTTGGCAGCGCAGACATATCAGCCGTATGTCTCGATGAGCAAAGGCGAAAGACAGAATGTTTTGATCGCCAGAGCACTCTTAGCAGAGCCGGAACTTTTGATCCTGGATGAGCCCTGTTCAGGCTTGGATGTGCTCGCCAGGGAGCGGGTCTTGGGAACGGTAGAGAAGCTGGCGCGTTCCCAGGCGATGACGGTGATCTATGTGACCCACCATACAGAGGAAATACTGGAGGTATTCGAGCACACCTTGCTGATGGCTAATGGTCGGGTCTATGCCTGCGGGGCGACAGAAGAATTGTTCACCGAGCCGGTGCTTGGGGATTTTTTGAAGCAGCCGGTCGAGATCACCCGAAAAGCTGGGCGCATCTATCTGAGCGCGGATATCGCTGATGATCTGACGGGGCTTTTAGAAAGGGGGAGAAGCAGATGACAGTGCCTTTGGATCAGTTTCAAAGATACTTTGCCAAAGCGCAGGACGCCAATATAAAAGCGGCGCAGATGGCTGGCGCTATGGCAGAAATGGGCCGCTACGCCAAAGAGCTTACGGTCTATGGCAGCGTGCTTTGGCGCAAGGGGAGGCGTATGTATGCCCTCAGCAGTGCGGCGGAAAAAGTGTATGATTTTCTCTCTAAGGATGAGCAGCTCCAGTGTCTGTCTGTGCCAGTCGTCAGCCAGACGACATCCCTCTGGGTGCCTTCTGGCTGTGAGGAGGCGGTGGGCCGCGCTGTGCGCCATGCTCTGGCAAAGCAAATGGCCGAGGATTATCCTACAGCGTTTTTTGAAATGACAGAGCCGCTGATAGACAAAGCGGCCGATAACTTGGCGGAAGGGCTGTTAGATGAGCTGCAGGACACTTTGGAAGGCACCTTCGATCAGGTCAAGCTGACGCTTTTTGCCGGTCTGGTGCAGATGGCTTATCAGCGGAGGCAGGTAACGCCCAGCACTTGGCAGCGCTATAGGCTCTGGCTGGCTCGCCAGGAGCGGGAGATGGCCAATAATGTTCTGCGCAGAGAACGTTTTCAGCAGACGTTTTATGGTTTCGTGTACCAAAAGGCAGACGGCAGCTGGGAGTATTATGCGAATGCGGTCAAAGGGACAGCCTGCCAGCGGCTGAGCGTCCTCAAGGCCAGCGGTCATTTGACCAGTACGCTGGTGAGCAAAAACTTAAGCCAAGCCCACAGCTGTCCGCTGCGAGAACTGCGGGCTGATTTTTTGGCGTATCTTGCTGAAATTTTTGATGCCGCTTATTGTGAGCGGCTGCTGGCGATCGATGCTTTGCCGCCAGTCGTGGAGCAGGAAGCCTTCGATCAGACGTTGGCGGAGGTCCAAAGGACCTTTGGGAAGCCTTCCAGCCAAGCACTCATGCAATGGGGGCGAAGCTGGGGCGTGACAGTCTAAAACAGAAAAGAACAGACCAAAAAGGCACCATCTGGTGCGCTTACGAAAAGCGCGGACAGTTGGTGCCTTTTTTCGGATTGGCTCAAAAGACCAGGTCTGCTTTGAGCAGCTTGAGTACGCCGCTGAAAGCGGGGTTTTGCAGTGCTTTTTTACTCACGAAAAAGACTTCGTTTTGAAAATAATCGACCTCCAGCGGTACAGAGGCCAGATATTTACGCTGCGCTGCCGTGAACATATTGTTGATATAAAACTCTGGAGCGAAAAAACAGCCTTGGTTTTCATTGACCAATTCCAAAGCCAGGGCGATCTCGCTGACCTGCAGAGGATAGCGCAGAGTAAGATGATGCTGTTCTTTGAGGTAATGGTCAAAATCGTTTTCGGTGAGATTGTATTTGATCAAGGGCAGATTTTTGAGCTGTTTGAGGGAGATCTTTTCGCGATTGGTCCAGGGGGAACTTTTGTGCAGATAAAGCCGCAGCGGGCCGCGATTGCCCAAAGCAATGGCATAATGGCGGGTGATGGCCGGCGTGCGGTAGAATCCTGACAGATCATTTT
>CABVBB010000449.1 GCA_902496505.1 uncultured Peptococcaceae bacterium | reverse complement strand
CCCCCTTAAATAAAGCGGCATCAAGGTTGTTTTCACCTGATAATGATCACCGTGGCACAGCAGAAAATCGACGCCGCCTACATTCACTGTAAGCTCAGCGGGTTCTGGCACCCAGCCGTCACAATTGCCCCGCACGATGTAAGCAGGCAGTTCCAGCGCTTTGGCGAGTTTTTGACCATCGGCGGCCATATCGCCAAGGAAAAACAGCTGTTCCAGCCCTTCCTCCGCTTGCAGCGCCTCACGCACGCTCTGCCAACTGCCATGCGTATCACTAACGATCGCTATTTTCATTTGTCTCCCTCCTCAATGAGCTCACGCAAGATGACCAGAGCCTGTGCATTAGCCTTGCCCCGATGGCTGATGGCATTTTTTTCACTCATCGTGAGCTCGGCAAAAGTTTTGCCCCACTGCGGCACCAAAAAAACAGGATCATAACCAAAACCGCCGTCGCCAGCTGGTGCAAAAGCGATCTCCCCCCGACAGATCCCTTCGGTGGTGTACTCCCGCCCATCGGGCAAAACGATGGCGATGGCGCAGCAAAACTGCGCTCCCCGCTCCTCTTGAGGCGTATCCTGCAAAAGCGCTAGGAGCTTGGCCGTATTTTTGGCGTCATTTTTATCCTCTCCGGCAAAACGGGCAGAATAGATCCCCGGCGCGCCGTCTAAGGCATCGACCATCAGCCCTGAATCATCGGCCACAGCCAGCTTGCCGGTGGCTTTAGCGACAGTCCGTGCCTTGATCAGCGCGTTTTCTTTAAAGGTCTGGCCGTCTTCTACGATATCTCCGATCTCCGGATAGTCCTTGAGCGTCTCTATCTCCACAGAAAGTCCCTGGAGCAGGGCGGCAAATTCCTTGGCTTTGCCTTGATTGGTCGTTGCTAAGACGATTGGTTGTGTTGTCATGATCATCACCTATTTCTTCATTTACTAGACTATATGTTGGTCTTTCCTTCGATGGTATACGTTTTGCCCATGGTCGCCATGAGCACCTTTTGATCAAAATGCTGCTCTGCTTCCCGCTGCAATTGGTGCAGATTATACGTCGGGAAAAAATGCGTCAGGATCAGTTTGCCCGCATCAGCCGCCTGCGCCAGCATACCGGCTTGTCCAGCGGTCATGTGCCGATCACCCAGCGTCTGCAGCTCATGTTCCTTGAGGCTGGCCTCTGCTAAAAGTAAGCGCACTCCGGCACATTCTTGGATCAGACCGCTGTACCAGCCGGTATCTGAGGTATAGGCAAACATCGGCTGGCCGCCCTGGCTGATGCGCAGTCCGTAGGTCTCCGGCTCATGCTTGGTTCGGAAAAAATCGAGCTGGAACAGATTGAAATCATTCTCATGCGCCATTGCTTCTGATAAGGAGGCGATATTAAAAATGTCGGTCCATTCCCGGATCTCCGCTGCCAAAGCAGACGGCTCCTCCGGCACGTACAAAATGACCGGCTGCTGCCGACGGCCGGCTTTGATCGCTCCGCCGATCGCCTGTCTCAGGCAGTAGATATCGCTGTAATGATCTGGATGCAAATGGGTGATGATGACCATATCCAGCTCTGCAAAATCGATATGCCTTTGCAGGCGGCTGAAACTGCCATTGCCGCAGTCCAGCATGATATGGAAGCCGTCGATAGTCAGCAGGTAACCGCTGCACGCGCCATTGGCCGGCGCATAGGGAGAATGACTGCCCAAAACTGTTAATTCCATCATGATGCGTTCGTTCCTCTCTTTATGTAGATCGATTTATCTTTCCTCACCAAACGCTCCGCCAGCCGCAGCCGTTTCCAGAGTCTGGTAATTTCTTAGCCAATATTCGTGTTCTGCAGCCCGATCTCCTTTAATCAATATTCGCCGCCCCTAGACAGTTTCTAACAGCTGCGGCCAACTTTCGCTTGAAACGTGTCGAATTGCGATAGGTCTTGATTTTAAGCAGCTTTCGTACTACACTAAAGATGCTGATCACACTTAGGTACAGCTTAATAAGGAGGTTTTTCTAATGATGAATGTAACCGTGACCTGGCAGGGTCAAATGCTTTTTGACGGCCAAACCGCTTCCGGCCACAGTGTTCCCATGGATGCTGCTGTTGAAGGCGGCGGCGCCAATAAAGGGCCTCGTCCCACAGAATTATTGCTTTGCGGCGTTGGTGCCTGCTCCTCTATGGATATCGTTGAGACCATGGCCGAAAAAGGCCTGACGCTCAAATCCCTCAAGGTCGAAGTACGCGGCGACCGTCCCAGTGAATACCCCATGCCCTTCACCGACCTCTATCTGCACTACATCGCAGAAGGCGACATCGATCCAGCGGTCTTTGCTGAAACGCTGCATGATTCCCTGACGCTTTACTGCGCAGCCGGTCTTTCGCTCAAAGCAGCGAAGCATTATACGTTTGAGATCAACGGCGTCCAATATCCCGGCAATTGATGCAGCCTGACGCCTTAAAGCGGAAGCTTATGAAGCTTCCGCTTTTTTGTATAAACTTTTGGCCGGTTTTGATCGTCTTAATGGGTATAATCCAGTATCTGGACCTGTTCGCCGACAGCTTTGGCTACAACGTCGCGCATCTGCTGAGCAAAGGGACAGGGATAGCCGATAGGAGAGCCTTTTTGGATGCAGGAAGCAAAGGCCAGCGTATCTGCACCGCGATTGACCAGTTCCTTGGCACGATAAACGGCTTTTTTGCCTGGGCAGCCGCCGCAGGAGATCATGCCGATGATCTCGATATCCTCTTCTATGCCTTCAAATGCGCCTTTACGCTCCCTGATCATTTTG
>CABVBB010000448.1 GCA_902496505.1 uncultured Peptococcaceae bacterium | reverse complement strand
GCCCAGCCAAGGAACGAGCATAGGAATACCTCCTTCGGTCGATTTAGGCATATTGTAGCATGGGATGATTTATGATACAATAGTATCGCAACTTATAGGACAAGGGGGGGAGGATATGTATCATATCAAGCCGGATAAACGCTCGCAAAAATCAGCGGCTTTGATCTGTGACGCGCTGTTTGCCTGCCTGAAGGAGAAGCCATTTCAGGAGATCACCATTACGGATATCCAGCGGACGTCTTTTGTCAGCCGAGCCACTTTTTACCGCCACTTTGATGAATTGGCTGATGTATTGAGTTATTATTGTCATCAGCGTTTTCGGGAGGCTTTTTCAGCATACGATCCACCTGAAGCTGACGAAGGAGAGGCGCTGTATCATTTCAGCCAATATTTATTGACGTATTGGCTTGACCACAGTGATATTTTGGAGCTCTTGCTTTCCTTGAACAGGATCGACATCATTTACGATTGCCACTTGCATTATTTTGAGCTCTTGCTGGAAAAGCAGGCGCCTGGTCTGACTTTTTCACCGGAAGCGTATGCTTATCTGACAGGCATTCGCAGCGGCATCATGGTAGGTGTGCTTCTGGCTTGGCTGCGAGGCGGCAAGAAGCAGAGCGCTGAGGAGGTCTTTGCTATTTTGCGGGCACAGTTTGAGTTTCTGCGCACCAGTGAGACATTTATATGAGTGGACAAGAAAAGGAGCGAACGATATGACGTTGGAACAATTATGTACAGAGGCTTTGGCGATGCGGGAGAGGGCGTATTGCCCATATTCGCATTTTGCAGTGGGTGCGGCTTTGGAGAGCGAAGAGGGAACGGTGTACACCGGCTGCAATATCGAGAATGCGGCGTATTCACCGACGCTGTGTGCGGAGCGAGTGGCGCTGGCCAAGGCAGTGAGCGAAGGAGCGCGGCAGTTTGTGCGGCTGGTGATCGCTTCCAGCGGGGAGGACTATTGCGTGCCCTGCGGGGTCTGCCGACAGATGCTGTGGGAATTCGCGCCGGATCTGGAGGTCATCTGCCTGAATGGTCAGGGCGAAGCACGGACATTCACGCTGCGGGAGCTTTTGCCGCAGGCCTTTGACAGCAGCAAGCTTTGAGGCGCGGTTTGACTCTGGCATAATGTGGGGCTTTGGCTTATAATAGGGGCAGACTTTATTATCATATTGAGGTGGCGGAGATGACATATATTGTAGCCTTGGACCAGGGAACGACCAGTTCTCGGGCCATTATTTTCGACCATGACCAGCAGGTGGTGGCGCAGAGTCAGAAGGAATTTACGCAGTTTTATCCTCAGCCGGGCTGGGTGGAGCATGATCCGACGGAGATCTGGGCAACGCAGTACGGCGTGCTGCAGGAGGCGATGGCCAAGGCGGGCCTCACCTATGAGGACATCGCGGCGGTGGGCATCACCAATCAGCGGGAGACGACCATTGTCTGGGAAAAAGCCACCGGCAAGCCGATCTATAATGCCATCGTCTGGCAGTGCCGTCGTACGGCTGAGCTGTGCGATGAGCTGAAGAATGAGGGCTGGGCGGACTATATCAAGGAGACTACGGGGCTAGTCATCGACGCGTATTTCTCCGCGACGAAGATCCACTGGATCTTGGATCATGTAGAGGGTGCGCAGGAACGGGCTGAGCGGGGCGAATTGCTTTTCGGCACAGTGGACAGCTGGCTGGTCTGGAATCTGACCAAGGGCAAGATCCACGTGACTGATTATACCAATGCATCACGCACGATGCTTTTTAATATCAAGACGCTGGATTGGGATCAGAAGCTTCTGGATCGGCTGAATATCCCGCGGGCCATGCTGCCGGAGGTGCATGATTCTTCGGAGATCTATGGCTATATCCAGGCGGGCAGCGACGGTCATCCTGTGCCTATCGCAGGCATTGCCGGCGACCAGCATGCGGCCCTTTTCGGACAAGGCTGCTTCGAGCCGGGAATGGCTAAGAATACCTACGGCACGGGCTGTTTTTTGCTGATGAATACGGGCGATAAATTTATCGAAAGCCCCAGCGGCCTGTTGACCACTATTGCCATCGGGCTTGACGGCAAGGTGCAGTATGCGCTGGAGGGCTCCATTTTTGTGGGCGGCGCTGTGGTGCAGTGGCTGCGGGATGAGCTGCATCTGGTCAATGATGCCGCTGATACGGAATATTTCGCGGGGAAGCTAACTGATAACGGCGGCGTGTATATGGTGCCAGCTTTTGCGGGACTGGGCGCGCCGCATTGGGATATGTACGCCAGGGGGACGATCTTTGGCCTGACCCGGGGCGCAGGGCGCAACCACATCATTCGGGCGGCGCTGGAATCCATCGCGTATCAGACCAAGGATGTGCTGGACGCTATGGCCTGCGATTCAGGCATCGATGTGGCGGTGCTCAGAGTAGACGGCGGCGCGTGCCACAATAATTTTCTGATGCAGTTTCAAGCAGATATCATCGATCGTGTGGTAGAACGGCCGGCCATCACCGAAAGCACAGCCTTGGGCGTCGCGTATCTGGCGGGGCTGGCGGTGGGCTACTGGAAAGATCAGGCGGAACTGATGCAGAAAAGCCGGGGCGTGCAGGAATTTACGCCCAAGATGAGCGCAGATGAAAGGCGGAAAAATTACCGCGGCTGGCAGCGGGCCGTAGAGAAGTCCAAGGACTGGCTGGTGGAGGAATAAACGCTTGCGCAGGCAAAAACGCAGGACGTTTTTTTGACCGCAAAAGCAGGATATAAGATGTCACATAAGCATAAAGAGTATCATATAGTA
>CABVBB010000447.1 GCA_902496505.1 uncultured Peptococcaceae bacterium | reverse complement strand
GGCCTATCGCCTATGGCTCATTATCAGCTGGGCGAATGCATTGCTTCGGCTGCCCAGAAGTTAGACCGCCGTGTGGCGATCATCGCCAGCGGGGATCTCTCGCACAAGCTCACAGCAGACGGACCTTATGGCTTTGCACCGCAGGGGCCAGAATTTGACCATCAGGTCACGGAGGCTATGGCATCAGGCGATTTCCTCACTTTTCTACAATTGAACGACGGCTTTTGCAGTGCTGCTGCCCAGTGCGGCTTGGGCGCGTTTCAGATCATGGCCGGCACTTTGGATGGTCAAGCAGTGCACGCTCAGCTGCTGTCGTACGAAGGCCCCTTTGGCGTGGGCTACGCAGTAGCGGCCTTCACCCCGCAGGGACAGGATCAAACGCGGCATTTTGCCCAGCGTTACGCCGCAGAGGAAGCAGAGCGTTTGACACGCTCACAGCAGGCAGAGGATCACTATGTCAAACTGGCTCGCTTGTCTTTGGAGACCTTTGTCCGTACAGGACAGCGCGCCGTCCTGCCTGATGATCTGCCAGCGGAAATGACCGACCGCGCAGCAGGCGTATTCGTTTCTCTGCACAAGGCGGGCGGACTGCGCGGTTGTATCGGCACTATCGCCCCCACGACTGCTTCTATCGCTCAGGAGATCCTGCAAAACGCCATCTCCGCTGGCACACGCGATCCGCGCTTTCCCCGCGTGCAGCCTGAAGAATTGGCGCAGCTGGAATACAGCGTCGATGTCCTGGACGCGCCGGAACCCATCACGTCACCTGACCAGCTGGATGTGCGCCGCTACGGCGTCATCGTCTCCTCCGGCAGTCGCCGTGGCCTGCTGCTGCCCAATCTGGAGGGCGTGGACACCATCAGCCAGCAGATCGATATTGCCCGGCAGAAGGCTGGTATCAGCCCGCGGGAATCCTATGCCCTGCAGCGGTTCGAGGTGGTGAGGCACACATGACTTCTGTCATCTGCCCCCTCTGCTTCCATCACTGTCAGTTGTCCGAAGGACAGACGGGCTTCTGCCACGCGCGGGCCAATCAAGGCGGCCAGATCGTCTGTCTGAATTATGGCCAGCTGACCGCGCTGGCTTTGGACCCGATCGAGAAAAAGCCTTTGCGTCGCTTTTACCCCGGCAGTTTGATCCTTTCTGTGGGCAGTTTTGGCTGCAATCTGCGCTGCCCCTTCTGCCAAAATGCCGAGATCTCCATGATCGACGCTTCCAGCGCCCATACAGTCTATTATTCTCCGCAGTCCCTCGTCGAGCGCGCGCTGGCCTTGCGCCCTCAGGGCAATATCGGCCTGGCCTACACCTACAATGAACCGCTGGTAGGCTATGAATATGTCCGTGACTGCGCTGTGCTTGCTCATGACAAGCAGCTGAAAAATGTGCTGGTCACCAACGGCACCATTGCCGAAGAACCGCTTCTGGCGCTGCTTCCGGTCATTGATGCGCTCAATATCGATCTCAAAGGCTTCACAGCGGAGTGGTACCGCCGTCTGGGCGGGAATCTCGCCAGTGTTCAGCGCACCATCGCGCTGGCCGCTCGATCCAGCCACGTGGAAGTGACCACCTTGCTCATCCCCGGCGAAAATGATTCAGAAGCTGAGATCGAAGCCTTGGCCGCTTGGCTGGCCTCCATCGATCCTGATATCCCCCTCCATTTATCCCGCTTTTTCCCGCGCTACCATTTGACGGACCGCGGCCCTACTCCCATAGACGAAGTGTATCATTTGGCGGATATTGCCCGCAAATCGCTTCGCTGGGTCTATACGGGCAATTGTTAAAAACGACGCGCCTCTACGAACCAGCGGCTTTCCTCCAAAAACAGATACGTTTCTCGGCCGCCGATGCGCACCTGATAGCGTATCCCCGCACCGCCTGCCTTTAACGAAGCGGCCGGACGAATATCTGCTATCTCATCGATGACGAACCGCCGCCCATCGGCCCAATAGACCACCTGCGGAAGGATCTGCCCCTCCACGGTGAAACGGCCGTCTACCTGCACATAGACCTTGCAGTTCATACCTTATCGCCTCTTTTCAAAAATAACTCAAAGGATGGATCACGTGCTCCTTCTGCGGATCAAAGGCCGTCAGGCTGGGATCAGCCAGCGTATTGGCCCGTACCACGCTTTTGTTGCCAAAGCGCCGCCGCAGTTCATCCAGCGTCTGCTCCAGCTGTTCAGCACGACGAGCGCTCTCATCGTCAAACAAAGAGAGCTGCCGCGCATTGGCTGGCTGGAGCGCGATAGCCCGCAGGCCTATGGAACGTAGCGGCCGCTGCCAGGTGATGTGCTGATCAACTAACGCCATGGCAGCTTTGAGCAGCTCGCTGGTCACCTGAGTGGCCGCTGGCAGCTGCTGTTGCCGGGTGAAGGCTGCCAAACGGTCATCCCGCACCCCGACAGCTACGCCGGCACTTTTATAGCCATTGGCCCGCAGTCTGGCCGCTACGCTTTCTGCTAGGACCGTCAGCACCATCTGTGCCTCCTCGCGGCAGGTGATATCACGGGGCAGTGTGATGCTGTTGCCAATAGAGCAGATGGGCGCCGTCTCCTCGGCATAGGCTACCGGCGCTTCATCATAGCCGTTGGCAAAGACCCAGAGGATCTCGCCCCACTTGCCTAATATCCGCCGCAGATCCTCCGGCGGTGTCTGAGCCAATTCACCAATGGTACGGATACTGCGGTCGCGCAGCTTGCGGGCTGTGGATCGCCCCACATAAAGCAATTCACTGACTGCCAGCGGCCAGACCACCTGTCGGAAATTCTCT
>CABVBB010000446.1 GCA_902496505.1 uncultured Peptococcaceae bacterium | reverse complement strand
TTTATCTGGAGTTTATGCTCGGTTTTCTATGGAAAAATTCAAAGAGTTGAGCCGGATGTTCAAGCTGGATACCCAACGCAAGATGAATACATTTTCCAAAGGCATGCAGAAGCAGGCACACATTATTTTGGCTTTATCCTGCCAGCCGGACTATCTGTTCTGTGACGAGACCTTTGACGGCTTGGATCCAGTCATGCGGCAGGCGGTCAAACGCTTGCTGGCCGACGCTGTCATAGAGCATAACATGACGCCGATCATTGCCTCGCACAATCTGCGGGAATTGGAAGATATCTGCGATCATATCGGCCTATTGCATCAAGGCGGCATTGTCTTTGAAAAAGAGATCGACGATCTGCGGCTCAATATCCACAAGGTACAGTGCGCTTTCCGTCAGCCCAAGCAGCGCAAAGATTTTGCTGCACTGGATGTGATCTCTCTGGAAAACCGCGGCAGCCTCTCGACGATGATCGTTAGAGGCGAGCGGGAGAAGACCGAGGCGATCATTCGCTCTATGGAACCGTTATACAGCGAATTGATCCCCCTGACGCTGGAAGAAATATTTATTACGGAAATGGAGGTTTTGGGCTATGACGTCGAACAGCTTGTCTATTGATCGCAGATCTCACCTGGCCAATAGCTTGAAATCCTATTGGTGGCTGATGCTGATCAATACGATCCTGTTTTTTCTGACAGGACCGGTCGTATTCACAATGGCCATGAATGGCTACGAAAAAGATCAGTATTATTTGCAAAGGATAAACGATTGGTTTCATCTCGAGGGTTTTTATGCGTTTTATGTTTTGATCCTTGTCCTAGCGGTGATCATGGGGCTGGTCATGTACAATTACCTGCACCATAAGCGCCAGGTCAATTTTTACCACAGCCTGCCCATCACTAGAGGTCAGCTTTTTGCAGAACGGCTGGGACTGGGCGCAGTTGTGACTTTCTTGCCTTTGATCGTCATCTTTATCGTGATGGTCATATTAGCAGCCGTTTATGGCGGTGATGTCGGCTATGCACTGCAAGCGACATTGGGTCACTTCGGCCGGCTTTTGCTGTTTTTCTTTTTGAGCTACAGCCTGACCGTGCTGGCTGGACAGCTGACAGGTAATGTGCTGACGCATATTTTTATGACGCTCTTCTTACATTTTGGTCTGCTTTTGCTTGATGGCTGCCTGATCCTTTTGAGGACCACCTTTTTCAATACCTTTTTTACCAGTAACCAGATGCAGGAACAATTGTTCATGCTGTCACCGTTCAGCTATGTTCTAAACTTTTTGGATCGGTATGGCAGCTATAATGCGGCTGATCCTTTAGTCCACATGACTTTGGGCGGACTCTTCGGTGTGTTGTTGATTTCTATTGGCGCCGTCGTCTTAGCCTATATCCTCTATTTGAAACGGCCCAGTGAGGCTTCTGGTCTGCCAGTCATTTTTGCTTGGCTCAGACAGCCTTTGAAATGGGTAGTCATGTTTATCGCTGCTACGGTTGGGGCGTATGCCTTTTTGCAAGTGGGCGGCAAAGGCTTCATGATCTTTGGACTGCTCTTATTCATCGCTCTGACACAGATGACCGCCGAAGTCATTTACAACAAAGATTTCAAAGCGATCGGCAGAAATCTCAAAAGCACACTGGTCTTTGCTGTACTTTTCCTGGCTTTGATCGGCTCACTGTATTATGATGTTTGGGGCTACGACCGCTACGTACCGCCTGCCAAAGACGTTCAGTCCGTACAGATCGGCTTCAGCAACATGGCCGAGGGCTATCCTTCTTATGATTTTGAAAAGATGCTGCCGCTGAAAGAGCCTGCTCAGATCGAGACAGTGGTCGCTTTATTGGATAAGGTGACCGCCAACGAAGCATATGATAAATATGCAGCACTTTATGGCAGAACATCCGGGACCTTATCGGAAGTCTCATCTACGATCTATGTCCGCTATACTATGCAGAACGGCCGTGAGATCACCCGCTGGTACAGCGGCACACCGGTCGCGTTGTATGAAGAGGAATTCGCCCGACTGTACAATTCAGAGGAGTTCAAAAACGCCTTTTATTTGGATCAGTTAGCGAAGTATGAGTGGACCGCTGTAGAAATCACGCCGGTCAGCACAGCGTTTTATGATCCCTATAAAGATGAATATGCCTTCCGCGAAGAATTAGCCGAAAAGAAAAACGGCTATAGTCAGGCTATCTTGGAGGCCGTTCGCCAGGATATCGAGGCCAGAGATTGGACATCTTTGAAACGCGGCGCCTTGTTTACAGTGACCATTGAATTAAAAGATCCGACAAGCGACCGCTATAGATATCAGAATATGAACATTGCCGTTTATGCAGAAGATGTGCATACCCTGGCAGTGATCGAAGAACTGCAAGAGGCGCATAAGCTCACCTATCTGACGCCAATGGATATTGCTGAGCGTATCGACCATTTGGAAATTTTCCGTTTGGATGATGAGAAGGTTGCCATTGAGAAAAACCAAAGAGATGTTCGAGATCTGCGTTATCTGGGAGAAGTTGTCTATGATGAACGGCTTGGGGATAAATTGGCCGTACTCACCGATCCTGCTGACATTGCCGCCGTACTTCCAGATATGGTCGACCAAAGACAGCTTATAGGCAGCAGCGCTTTTGTTGCTGTAGACTATCATTATGTCGCGGTTGCTTATCTCAAAAATCCGCCCCAAACCAATGATAAAAATGTTTCCGAAGAGGCAGAGCCTGTGGTTCTCTATTTCTTACAAGACCATCTGCCAGAATAAAAGTTTGTCCCAAGACC